>JANYBU010000390.1 GCA_025360665.1 Nitrospira sp. | reverse complement strand
CTGGTCCAAGGCTGGTGCTCAGCGGCTGAGGACGAGACAATACTGGGCTAGCGGCCAGTCTAAGCCAGCCGATGGGCGTGGGTGGCTGCGAAATTAAAACGATCGGCTACACATGTAGATCCGTTGCGCTGAAGGTCTTCGGACCCGGGTTCAACTCCCGGCGCCTCCACCAAACGACCCAGCCGTTCGACTGACCTCCAGTCGAGCGGCTGTGCTGTTTTCTGAGGAGGCAATCGATTGTCGAGCGCTCTTCCTACAACATCTCGCTCCAGAGTGGACTCAAGGCGAACGCGGCATTGATCAGTCCGACGTGTGAGTAGGCCTGGGGGAAGTTGCCGAGCTGGAGGCGAGCATGCGGGAGAAAATGCTCTGAGAGGAGCCCGACACTGTTGGCGGCCGTCATCACTCGCGACATGACTTGTTGAGCCTCGGACAAGCGACCGAGCTTCACCAGCGCCTGGACGACCCAGAACGAGCAGATGACGAAGCCGGCCTGCGGCGTGCCGAAATCGTCTTGTCGCAGATAGCGATAGAAGAACCCTATTTCCTCACCACCATTCCTCACCACGAGTTCCCGTAAGATTTCTCCCGTTGTGGCTTCACAGACCTTCCGGTTGGGAAAGCCGAGAATTGCCGCCTGGGCAAGTGCGGCATCGTACGTGTCATCGCCGGGCCCGTTGCGTAGCGCGCCTTCCTTGGTTGCGCCATCCAACGCCCGGACAGCGCGAGTGCGAGCGCCGTCCAGATCCACGGAAAGGGACTGAAGAAACCCCGCCCGCTGCATGCGTTCGGCTCGATCCAGACCGGCCCAACACATCAGGTTAGTAAAGGAATGTTCCTTCCACCCGTTCCGGATCTCCCACAGGCCGGCATCAGGCTGGGAAATACTCCGCGCGCAGAGGTGGGCCAGCTTTGCCACTAACTCTTCGTGTTCCTTCGTTCTTAGATCGTAGAATCGATTGTCGAAAAAAATCGGTGCCAAGGTCAGGATCATCTCTCCATAGACGTCATTCTGGACATGCTCGGCCGCCTGATTGCGACTCCTCACCGGTTGGCTGTGTGCGAATCCCTCCCAGTTCTGGTGTTTTGTTTCGGGGATTGGCAAGTCTTGGCTCAGCGAATACACGGGCGAGAGACGGTCATGAGATTGATCCAGAGTGTAGGCGATGTTGAGAAGGAACTTGAGAAAGCCTTCCATTTCTTCGAAGTGGCCGAGGTTATGAAAGGCGGACAGCGAAAAGTAGGCGTCACGCAGCCAACAGTAGCGGTAGTCCCAGTTTCGTCCTCCTCCGGGCTGCTCGGGCAAACTGCTTGTCAGCGCGGCGAGGATCGCGCCCGTGTCTTCGTAACAGTGGAGTTTGAGGGCGAGGGCTGAGCGAATCACCTCTTCCTGGTAGAGCACGGGGATGGAGCAATGCTTCACCCAGGTCCGCCAGTGTTTGGTCGTTTGGTCCAGGAATTCGTGGCTGGTCTTGACGATGTCATCTTCAATCCCAAGCCCCCAGGTCAATGCGAAGTACATCTTTGAGGTGAGTGCGACAAGAGATTCCTCGCAGAGATACGTGAGGGGCATGTTGGTGAGCAGGCGTAGGGGCTCCCCACGAATGTCGTATCGCACATGGCTGCTGCCGCGAATCAGGCGGGCCGGCTCTTTTTCCCAGCCGGAGACGGGCCGGCAGCAGACGCGGATAGAAGGTGTCCCACTCAGCGGTTCCACCATGCGAAACAGCGCGGCTGGTCGGTAGATGCGCCCATATTGCTCGAAGCGGGGGCAAAAGTCGGTGATCTGGAACGAGTCGCCGTTTGGAAGCGAGACCGTAGTCACCAGGATGTTCGTATTTGGCAGATAGCGCTGGGTCGTGGCGACTTTTTCAGGAGGGGCGGGTGAGGAAACTGAAAAGTGTCCCCCTTCCGGGTCCAGGATTCTGCCAAAGACCGGAGGACTATCCGGCCTCGGCAGACACAACCAGTCGATGGAACCTTGGTCGCTGATCAACGCAGAAATCTGGCAGTTGCCGATGAGTCCGTACGGATACATGTGACGACAGTATTTGATTTTGCGGCCAAAGTAAACTAGCTTGTTTCTATGAATCTCTCGCTGCGATTCATCCTCCCGTTGGCGCTCGTGTTGGCGTTGATCGCGTACGGAGTGATCCCGCTCGTCGATTCGTTGACGTTGAAATGGTTCGTCCGAGATCTCGAGATTCGGGCCGAACTGATGGTCAGTACGATGGAGGGA
>JANYBU010000382.1 GCA_025360665.1 Nitrospira sp. | reverse complement strand
ACACATGTCTACAGATATTGTCGGTCTCAGTTTTCGAGAAAACCCCGCTTTCATGCGCCCTGCAGCTCGATGACCCTCGAACCGAACCACCAGTAGACGCCAACCAATTGATTTTGTTCAACCTTTAACCGGACACCTGTGGGTTGATTTAGGGATTGATGGTTTGAGTTTTTGAGACAAAGAATTGCACATTCGCAGCCGCTCCCAAACGTCCTGTTTTCATTCTGGAAGTCTTCAGCCTGTGGCTGAAGTGTGGCTGATATGAACGTGGGTGGAGCGCTCACGAGTTTCATTGCTTGACCTGAGAGATAATGGTGTCAGCATATTCGCCAAAACTCACAGCCGTCAATTCAAACAATGCTGACACATTTTTATTCCCATTCTCTCCTGCGCAGCCATGTGCCCTACTGCGTCGATTCCTTGATCTTAGCGGCTGTCTGCTCAGCTGACTGCTCCAATACACTTTCCGTCTGACGGGCCTTATCCATCGGAGTCTTTATAGAATCCACCGCGGCCTGCCCCGCGGCCTGCGTCGCCGCATTGCCGGACGCAGCCGCAGCCTTCGCCTTCTCCACCGGCGTCTCCTGACTACAGCCGAATAACCCCGCCACCGCCAGCAACCCCACAACAAATAGAACACCGCCCTTAGATTTCTTCATCGCAATCTCCTCAGCTCACAATTCAGCATTAACCATTCAATATTTCCCATACCGCCTCTCTCCTCACCATAGGCGCCGATGTCAAAACAGTCGCAGGAGGCTCAAAAAGGCTGTCCAGCAAGGCCGCAGCCGATGGAAGCACCGGAGGCGTAGCCTCTGGGCTACGTTGAGGATGCTTTCGAGGCGAGAACGCCGCTGGCGGACTTTTTCAGCATCCTGCTCAATGCAATCGTACCCGCGAGGCAGAGAGCAGACAAGATATTGCTGAAACAACCTCTTTGCTCGCCGAACGCATCTCCGTTATAATCCTGCACCGAACAGGAGACTCTATGGCGACCGCCAACCAAGAAGACCATTTGCAACTTCGCCAGCTTGCCGAACTTATACTGGCCGTCGCGGGCGAATCCGTGACCGTCATAAAGCGGAACGCCCCTGAGCGGGCCTTGAAGTTGAAACGACACGATGAGTGGGGCATCTACCTTGAGTTTCTCAAGGTCATGTTTAATCTCACCGACCGGCTCTCCGTACTGTACTTACCGATCAAAGAACAGCCTCAGTTCATGGACGGCCTCGAAGACGCCGTCACCCTGCAATTGAAGAACGTGCTCGAACCGGCATTCGGTTCTGGCGCCGACCAAACGGAAATCATGCTCACTGTCGGGGCGGCAGTGGCAGAGAGTCGGCAGACCTATGAGCGGTATCGGTTCCTGGTCACCGAAAACACTCCGGTGAAGGACGAGATGTTGAAAGACTTTGGCGGACGAATCGCCGACGCGATGGGAATCGCAGGGAATGCGCAAGTGTCCTCCGCCGCAACGCTCTGCGCAAGCGCCGTGATTCCGGCCATCAAAGCGATTTTAGCCGGAGACGCGCCGCCACCCACCGCGGCCGGGACAGCGTCTCCGGTGGCGATTGATACCACGTCCGCACCACCACCCACCGCGACGCCTGGGCCTCAAGGTCCGACGGGGACCGAAATCAAGCTGGTGAGTGTGATGTCAACCGTCGCCGGAGAAGAAGTGGAAACTCGGTGGGGCCTGCACCCTCGATTCCGGCAAGATCTTCCTCCAGAGGACGTGCAACAACTCACCAAACTGATGAACCGAGTTGCAAAAATCCTTGGAGAACGGTATGCCTCCGTGGCATTCTCCGACGAGTGGACATCCTGGCATAAAGCCGGTCACGCCTGATCGCTCTCGCCAATCGAGCTTAGGCCGTTCCCACACGACAACGCCGACTTCGATATCAGCAACGAGGAGGTGCAGTGGATACTTCGCAAACAGCAACCGGTTTACCGAATGGCATTCCATCCGGTCTCTCCCGTCTCATGGAATTGGCATTTAATCTTTGGTGGAGTTGGACCCCTGAAGCCCGTCGGCTGTTTGAACACATCGATCCGACCCTCTGGGTCTTGACGCACCACAACCCCGTAGAACTACTGGCCAAAGTCAGGCCAGACCGACTCATGCACCTCGCCGAAGATCCCTCGTATATGCGGCAGTACTCTGCCGCCCTCAAGATATTCGACGAATATCGTCAGAACAGACACAGTTGGTTTAAAACACAGCACGGCGATTTGAAAGCCCCCACCATCGCCTACTTCTCTGCGGAATTTGGTCTGCATAGGTCCATCCCCATCTACAGCGGTGGTCTGGGCATTCTTGCCGGAGACCATTGTAAGGAAGCCAGCGATCTGGGTGTGCCCCTGGTGGGAATCGGATTCATGTATCCACAAGGATATTTTCGGCAGCGGATCACGCCGGAGGGATGGCAGGAAGCGGCTTACGCCCCGTTCAAACAAGCAGAATCGCCGATTCATCCCGCCCTCACTCCATCAGGAGACGCCTGCAGGATTACGGTCGAGATCGGTAGCCGGGTCGTAGCTGCCGTGGTCTGGAAAGTGCTCGTCGGGCGAGTTCCCCTCTACCTCATCGATACGGACGTCCCCGAGAACAGTCCTGAAAACCGGGCTCTTTCAGCTCGACT
>JANYBU010000370.1 GCA_025360665.1 Nitrospira sp. | reverse complement strand
GCATGCGGCCATGATGGAAGCCAGCCGGTCGCTCGGGGCCGGTTCTCCGGATGACCTGGCTGCCTCACTCGGCCGGGATCTCTCAGGTTCACCGTTCCTCAACGGGCTGCAACGCCTGTTCTACTATGGTTTCTACGACCTCTCGCAGGTCCAACTCTCGTTCTTCGAATCGGTGGTTCGCGTCACGCCGACCACGTTGTACTTTCCTCTGCAGGATTTCTCGGCCTTTTTCTTTGCGCGCCAATTTTTCGAGCGTCATCTTCTCCCGCTGGCAGACAGCCATGAGGATCGGAGTGGGGAGGGGGACCGCACCGCAACATCGGAACTGGTTGAACTCTCCGTCACGAACGTGATCGGGGTCGAAGAGGAGTTGGCGACGGTCTGCCGTGAAATCCTGACTCTGGTCGAGGTGAATGGCTATCGTTTTGACGAGATCGGAGTGGTGGCTCGTACGTTGGAGCCCTACCAGGCTCGGTTGCAATCGGTGTTCGATCATCATCTGGTGCCTTTCACGTCAACGGCCGGGCGGCCGCTGTCGCGCGAGCCATTGGTCAAAACCCTCTTGCGCCTCGCCTCGCTCCCACTCAATGACTTTGATCGTGTTGCCATGCTGGATGTGGTCACGTCGCCCTTCTATCACGCCCAGGGCACTGGCTCCGCCAGAGCGAATCTGCGGCCTGATATCTGGCGCTCTCTCGTCTACACCCTGGGTATTACGAAAGGGGAAGCGGAATGGAGGCGCCTGGCAGAGCCGGCCAGTTTGTCGATTCTTCGCGATGCAGAAGAGGAGCCTGACGAAGACGATGAGGCAATGGTTGGGACACGCGAGACCTCTCAGCTGACCTACTTGTGGGAACTGGTGTCGCGACTGATTCAGGATTGCCTGGCTCTCCCCGCGAAAGGATCGATCGGGGCCTTGACTGATGCATTTCTCACGTTGGCAAAACCCCATATTCACGTGCCTGACTTGTTTGAAGTATTGTCGCGCGAGTCGCCCCAGCCGGCTGACCTCACCAAGGTTGGTTCGCTGATCCGATCCTCGCTGGACCGTCTACGGGAGTTAGACCCGCTGGGAGGGGATCTCTCATGGGAGGAGTGGGTCGAATTGTTCCGGAGGGTATTGGACGAGACCAGCATTCCCATCGAAGAGGACCGGCACCAGGGTGTTCAGGTGCTGGATGCCATGACGGCCCGCGGCCGGACGGTTCGGGCGCTTTTTATCCTTGGCATGAACGAAAAACTCTTTCCACGATACGTCCGTGAAGACCCCTTTCTGCGTGACCGTCAACGCGTCGTATTGGAATCGACCCTGGGCTACAAGATCGATGAGAAATTAGCCGGGCATGAAGAGGAATTGCTATTGTTTGAACTCCTCAGCCGCTCGGCAACCAATCGACTGTATCTGTCGTACCAGCGAGCCGATGAAGCAGGACGAGTCATGGCGCCGTCCGGCTTCATCGCCATGGCGATGCGCGATCCACGATTCGTTGGGAAGCCGGAAGAGCTGGTTCCCCGACGGTTGACCCAGCGGATCAGCGAACAGCCGTCGATCCAAGACCTCTTACCGGCAGAGGAATTGGCCTTGGGTTGTCTGTTGCAGGGCTACGATGCGCGGCCCGTACTCGATGCAATGGGACGGGACTGGCCACTCTTTGAACAGGGCCTTGCCACACTGAAAACGATCGAGCGAGAATCCCCCGAGCTTGGTCCCTTCGACGGCATGGTTGGCGCACAAACATCCGTGTCACCGGTGGCCGCGGAACGGAGCTTCTCGCCCACAGCATTAGAACGGTATGCGACCTGTCCCTTTCAGTATTTTGCAGGAAAAATTCTTCGGCTGGAGCCTGTGCGACGGCTCCAGCACGATCACCTGCCTTCCTTAACGCTCGGGACCCTTGTGCATGAATCGCTTCGGCTGAGCTACGAGCGGTTGGTGCTGCTCCAGTGGCCGGATGACTCGCTGACCGAGGCCACGGTGCAATCCACGGTGCATGAGGCAGTGACCGATACGTTTGTCGCCCATGCTGCAAGCCAGGGGACGGGGCACGCCCTCCTCTGGATCTTGGCTCGCGAACAGGTGACAGAGTTGGTCACGGCCGCCGTCGCTTCCGACCAGACGGAGTATCTGGCAACCGGATTCCGCCCGGTTGCATTTGAGGCGGTCGCCCAAGGAATCGTCCCGTTGGAGTCCGATGCGTCATCGATGTCCCTGAAGATTCATGGCACCTTGGACCGTGTCGATTATCGCGCTGAGCCTCCGGCGCTCCGTATCGTAGACTATAAATTTAAGCAGGGGAATGAGATCACCGCGGTGGATCGCAACCTTGCGCTGTCGGCCGTGCGCGGATTTCGACTGCAACCACCGCTCTATGCCTGCATGACGCTGCCGTCGCTGCCTGCCCCAACCGATGTCCAATTGCTCTTTCTGGCCCCACAGTGGAAGCAGCCGATCTCTCGCTCGACATTCGACGCGGGTCTTTGGACCGGCCACATCGGTGACATGATCCGACAGACCCTCTCCACATTGATCCAAGGCATCGCGCGAAGAGAGTTTTTTATTCTTCCCGATGGCTATTGCGACTACTGCGAGTTTTCCGGCGCCTGCCGCCGCCACGATGCTATGGCCTGGTGGCGCTCATATCGATCGCCCCAGGCCCGAGTCTTACGCAAGTTGAGAAAGCAGAAAGTACACGATGAGTGATGGACTTATACTCACAGACTCCTTGGATCGCCTCTTGGCGGAGACCACCTGGGACCGCAATGTCGTGGTGGTCGCGGGAGCCGGGACCGGCAAGACTACGATCCTCGTCAATCGCATCCTCAACCTCCTCCTGAGAGAGCCGAACCCCTTGGCCATTACGGAGATTGTGGCCCTTACGTTCACAAATAAAGCCGCAACAGAAATGAAGCAGCGGCTCCGCGCGCAGCTCCTTCGCCTGACCGAGCAGGCCGATGACCTGATCGCCACCTTCCGGACCCGTTACCATCTTTCAGCTGAACAAGTAAGCGAACGGGCCAGGACGGCGCTTGAGCAGATGGAAAAAGCTCAGATCGGCACCTTGCATAGTTTTGCCGCGCACCTCTTGCGGCTCCATCCACTGGAGTCTGAGCTTGATCCATTATTTCAAGAAGATGACGGGTCACGATTCAAGGAACTATTTCACTCATGTTGGGATCGTTGGTTGGACGATGAGCTCGGATCGACCGGCCCGCAGCATGACCGATGGCGACAAGTCCTGGCTGGGACCACCCTTGAGGATCTCCAGCAGTTTACTGCTGCCCTCGCCGGGGATTTTGTGGACCTCGACGAGCTGGAACGTCAGTGCCGATCCAGCTCCCTGGAGGGGGCCTTGCGTGACTGGATCACGGCCACGCATGGCCATGCCACCACAATCCTTGCTGCACAGGATCGACCGAAACGGCGTAAGGCGGAACAGATGCTCGCAGCCGCGGTGCAGTCGCTGGCACTCTTGTTGGAGGAAGGGCCGCCGGGGCTCGCTCACTTACCTCAAGATGAACGGGCCGTCTTGGAGAAGGACCTAGGAAAGGCCCCTGCCGGATGGGATGAGGCTGCGTTCCAAGAGGCAGCCTCCATCATCGGGCTTGCCCAACAACTCCTCACGGTCGACCAGTCATACTTTCAGGAGGTGGTGACGCTTGTACGACCCTTCCTCGATCAGGTACGTCATGGATTTCTCACCTCCGGATGGATTGCATTCGATGGGTTGTTGGCAAGGGCTAAAACGCTCTTGCGCGACCATCCGGCTGTCCGTGCTCGGATCAAACAGACCTATCGGGCGATCCTGGTCGATGAGTTTCAGGATACGGATCCGGTCCAGTACGAGATCATCCTCTACCTCGGTGAACGGGCGGGCAGCCATCAGACCGCGTGGCATGACGTGGACTTGGAGCCGGGCAAATTGTTTATCGTGGGGGATCCCAAGCAATCGATCTATGCCTTTCGCCGAGCCGACATCGAAGCTTTCGAACGAGTGGTGGAGAAAATTCGAGCTGGTGGGGGAGGTGTCTATTCCCTGGTGACGAACTTTCGCAGCGACGGGGCTGTGCTCGACGTCGTCAACAATGTCTTTGACCGGCTCTTCCAACCGACAGAACATGTTCAGCCAGCCAATGAACGGCTGGCAGCCAGGCCGCAACGAAAGCCAGAGGTTTCGGTCTCCGGGGCGCAGCTTCGCCTCGTCACGCCGGGAGAGGACGACGAGGAGTTCGATGTGCAGGCCGCGACCAGGGCGGAGGCGGAAGCGCTGGCGCGCTGGCTGAAGGAGGAGCTCCTCGCCGGCACGACGGTCACAGATCGCGATCGACGCGAAGGTCCACTCCAACCGGGCCACATTGCCCTGATCTTCAGAAAGTTGACCCAG
>JANYBU010000354.1 GCA_025360665.1 Nitrospira sp. | reverse complement strand
TTGGGCTTTGAACACCGCTGAGTGCGTCCGTCTCGTTCTTTTGGCCATTGTCTGCTCCCTTTCATCGCCCAGTAGGGCCATCAACGGGAGCAGATCCTCCACCTATCGGCGTGTTCAAATTTCCAGGGCCACTTCTGAGGAGCTAGGGGAGGAATTACCTTCGGCTCTTCGGGAGCATGGAGCGTTACACCACCCGTCTTCTCTTCCTTCACATCGTCGTCAAAAATCTTTTCCCCTTCTTGTTCAGCAGGAAGCCCCCCGGCATCATGGATGCTTACTCGATCTGCCCCTGAAACGTGACGAATAAGTCCAACAAATTTGCCGTCTGCCTTGAATAATTTAATGCACTCATCAACCAGAGTAGCGTCTAGAGTGAATTCTCGAATAAGTGTGTTCCTGAAATTCGCGTCTGGCGGGATTTTATGTTGATCAAAATGTTTGTACAGATCAGCAAACTGCTTAATGTTGAAAGCTGCACGGATCATCCCTTGGCGCTTTTCCTCATCGCTCTTTGGAGCAACAATTGAAAGTCCTAGGCCTGTCAATTTAACCTGCGGCGCAGCATAACTCCCTTCAGTTAGACCATATGAAGACGACGAGGTAATTAAATTTCTAAATCCGCTACTTTCCGGTGACCGTTTTATACTCTCGGCTAAGGAAAGCCTAGAATAAGATTTGCATGCATTGTTCTCTGCAATCGATCGTGCAACCGTCAAGGAATCTTCCAGCCCAAAGTAAGGGAATGGTCGTAAGACGTACTTCCTCTTCGCATTTTCCTTGTCCTTACTTTTTCGGTTTGCCATAAGACATCTCCCTTGACTCTAGCTACGAAACCCAAGCCTCTGGCGCGATTTACATGGAGTACCTGGGCACCGCACTCACCGGCTGCATAACTCCGTGTCTCATAGATGACCGCAGGTGACGCTGACCTGAGAGCCCGATCGCCTTAACTTTCATCATACTGTTAGAGGGTGGCCCGATTGGTCTCCGATTGCGCGCGTCCAACGAGGGCCTTCTTAGGCCGCGCGTTGCGCGAGCAAAGGAGACTAACGGGCCACCCCTCCCCTCCTACCCCGGGCGGGGTGCGAGGACGGACGGGCTGGTCAGCGGCAGGACCCGCGGTCACGCCCCCACCATCTTCAGTTGCTTCTTCTTTCCCTTCAGCGACTCCAACATCGACAGAAAAATCAGCTTCCCGTCGTCATTGCCCAATACCGCTTCCGCGCAGCGCTCCGGATGCGGCATCATGCCCAGCACATTGCCCTCGGCATTGATGATCCCGGCAATGTTATCCAGTGAGCCGTTCGGATTCACTTCCGGCGTCACCTTGCCCTCCGGGGTGCAATAGCGAAGCACAATCTGCGCATTCGCCTGCATGGCCGCGAGGGTGACCGGATCGGTATAGTAGTTCCCGTCTGCATGGGCGATCGGAATTTTGAGCACCTGGCCGGACTGACAGGAACCGGTAAACGCCGTGGCCGCATTCTCAACCTTCACAGACAGATCCTTGCAGATGAAATGCAGCGACTTGTTCCGAAGCATCGCCCCTGGCAATAACCCGGCTTCGAGCAGAATCTGAAACCCGTTGCAGATGCCGAGCACCATTCCGCCGCCCTTTGCAAACTCCTTCACCGCCCCCATCACCGGCGAGAACCGCGCGATCGCGCCGGTCCGTAAATAATCGCCGTAGGAAAACCCGCCGGGCAGCACAATCGCATCCAGCCCCGCGAGCAATGTCTCCTTGTGCCAGATCATCTCCACATACTGCCCCAGCACATCCTTGAAGACATGCTGACAATCGTGATCGCAATTACTGCCAGGGAAAACCACCACTCCAATCTTCATAATCCGCAACCTTCTCGTCTCACGTTTAACGTTTCACGCCGTGAGCTCGTACCGATATTCTTCCACGATCGTATTCGCCAACAACTTTTCGCACATGGCCTTGACCTCAGCCTCAGCCTTCACCTTGTCTTTCTCATCCACATCCACTTCCATGTACTTCCCGACTCGCACGTTGCCCGCATTCTTGAACCCCAGCGAATCGAGCGCGTGCTCAATCGCCTTCCCCTGAGGGTCCAAGATTCCTTGTTTCAGCGTCACATGAATCTTTGCCTTCACTGTCCCCCCCCTTAGCTCTTCTCTCACCCCTCGACGAAGGGCGGCATGGATGCTCTCACGTACGCGCATCGGACGAGCACCGTTTCATCGTGCGCGTTCTGCGAGCACGGAGAGCGTTCAGGTCGCCCTTCTCCCCTCACCGTTGACTCCCCTGCTCAGATGCTTTGGTCTGTTTGTCCACGTATCTCCTGATCCAGAAAATCCCTGCGATCGTCCCAAGCCCACCGAAGGCAAGCGCCACAAGCGGCCAGCGCCAGCGTGACCCTTCAATGCGATAGGCCAGTACGCCCACCAGCGACGTGGCCACCAAAATGGACGCCATCAACCCATAATTCATGTACAACCGCAGAAATCCCTTCACTCTTTTTCTTCCTTCTTCCATTCCCCCCTTCCCTTAAAGAAAGGATTGGGAGATTCCAATGAGGGGATGGTGGGGTTGTCCTCAACTGCGCGCGTCCAACGAGGGCCTTCTTAGGCCGCGCGTTGCGCGAGCAAAGAGGACAGCCCCACCATCCCCTACCCGCACACTCTTTTCAGAACTTCTTGATACGCCTCTTCAATCTTCCCCAAATCCTTCCGAAACCGATCCTTATCCATCGACTCCCTCGTCGTCTGATCCCAAAAGCGGCAGGTGTCCGGCGAAATCTCATCGGCCAGGATCAGCGTGCCATTGTGCATCCCAAACTCCAATTTAAAATCGACGAGGATCATCTGTCGTTCACGGAAGAATGGACGGAGGACCGTATTCACGTGTAATGCCAGCCGCTTCATCTCCACCATTTGTTCCGGCGTCGCCAGTTTGAGCAACCGAATGTGTTCGTCGGCGATGAGCGGATCGCCCAGCGCATCGTTCTTGTAATACCACTCCACAATGGCCGGCTCGATAGGATCACCCTCTTTCAACCCCAGCCGCTTCGCCAAACTGCCTGCCACGACGTTGCGGACCACCACTTCGACCGGCACGATCGTCACCTTCTTCGTGAGCAGCTCCCGGTCACTGAGTCGCTCGACAAAATGCGTCGGCACACCGGCCTGTTCCAGCAGTCGAAAGAGTCGCTCGGATACTTTGTTATTGACGACGCCTTTCTCGACGATGGTCCCGCGCTTTAGCGCGTTGAACGCCGTCGCATCGTCCTTGAAGTACTGGACGACCTGATCAGGCTTGTCGGTCGCAAAGACTTTCTTGGCCTTACCTTCGTAGAGCAGCGCGCCTGTTGCCATCGTTATACCTCAACTGCGGTCACATTCACTGGGCCAACACCTCGATGATCTCGTCCAACGATCTGACCGTCCCCAGCAAGGTCGGATGACCGAACCGCCGATTATGCCGGAACTCCTTCACCTTCTCCAATGCCAGAATCAAACTCTGAAAATCTTCCAGCCGTGACGTTTCAAAATAGGTAATGAAATCCAGATCACCGAGACCGGTCGCATGGTAGAGCTTCCGCATGACTGTCTTGCTGTAGGGCAACGAGGCTTCGGTATGCTCCTGCATCATCGCCGCGCGCTGCTCTTGCGTAAGGGACCACCAGTCCGCATCCTTCCGGATCGGAATCACGATCACATAGGGGTTGAGGCCGGGCTCGCTGGAAATCTTCAGCTCTGCCTTGAGGTTGTCCGGCATGCCCGGCACATAGTTGGCCTTCTTCGTCAAGCCGGAGAAGACCGTGCTGTCGGTCAGGTGCTTACCAAAGAGACTGCCCTGAAGATCCAGGAGAAACTGTTGGGTCTCGCGCAGCTCAGTCGCGTGAATGCGAAAAAGCACATCGGCGTGATCGGAGAGTCCGCGAAGAAGATAGACATCAATCGCCAACTTCTCTCGATGCTGCTCGACCACTCCCTTCAGAACGGTCAATTGCGCAATGCGCGCCGGCTGATCCTGCTTTGCCCAATCCGCATCAAGACGGAAGGCGGCAAAGGTGCCATAGACGCCCGGCTCACTCAGAAGCTTGTCGCGATCGGCCGCCTCAACGGCCGACCCCATCACCAGCGCTACCGACACCAGCACAACAAGACGCACGAGCATAGAAATAGAGGATCTCATCGCTTCCCTCTCTTCACTGGTTTACGCGTGACCGCGCCGAACACCCGCCTGAAAATCTTGTCGAGGTGACGCAGATAATACTTCGGATCGAAACAGGATTTAATCTCCGTGGCCGTGAGATGTTTCGCCACGAAGGGGTCCCTGCCGACTAATTCTTGTAACCCCCCTACCCCTTTCCAGGAGGCCATGGCATTACGCTGGACGGCTTCATACGATTCCTTCCGCTGCGCACCCTTCTCGATGAGCCGCAGCAGCAGCCGTTGCGAATAGACCAGTCCCCCGGTGAGATCGAGGTTGCGTTTCATATTGTCGGGGTAGACCACCAGATGCTTGATGACGTCGGTGATCCGCGCCAGCATATAATCGATCAGGATCGTACTATCCGGCATGATCACGCGCTCGACGGACGAATGGCTGATGTCGCGTTCATGCCACAGCGCGACGTTCTCCATCGCCGCGAGGCTATTGCCCCGCACCACGCGCGCCAGCCCACAGAGGTTCTCCGAGGCGATCGGGTTCCGCTTGTGCGGCATCGCCGAGGATCCTTTCTGTCCTTCCGAAAAATACTCTTCCGCTTCGAGCACCTCGGTCCGTTGCAGATGGCGAATCTCGGTCGCAAACTTTTCGATACTGGCAGCCAACAGGGCCAACGCCGAGGCATAGGCCGCATGGCGATCGCGCTGCACGATTTGATTGGAGACAGGGTCCGGCGTGAGCCCCAGCTTGGCACAGACGTACTCTTCCACTTCAGGCCCTTGATGCGCAAACGTGCCCATCGCACCGGAGAGCTTGCCGACAGCGATCTCCCGCCGAACGTGCGTCAGCCGCTCTCGGTGCCGGCAGGCTTCTTCGTACCAAATGGCCAGCTTGAAGCCGAACGAGATCGGTTCGCCATGAATGCCGTGCGAGCGGCCGACCATCACCGTGTGCTTATACTTCAGCGCCTGCCGCTTTAAGACAGCGATCAGCTCTTCAAGATCGTCGAGGATGAGGTCGAGCGCCTCGGTCATCTGCACGGCCAAGGAGGTGTCCACAATATCCGACGAGGTCAACCCCATGTGGAGGAACCGATGCTCCGGCCCGACCGATTCCACGAGTGATTCGAGAAAGGCGATCACGTCGTGCTTCGTCACTTTCTCGATCCTGGCGATCCGCTTCACATCGATCGTAGCTTTCTTCCCGATACGTGCCGACGTGCCGCGCGGAACCTGCCCTGCTCGTTCGAACGCCGCACAGGCGGCCAGCTCGACTGCGAGCCAGATCTCGTATTTCCGTTTCAATTCCCAGATGGCTTTCATCTTGGGACGGGTGTAGCGGTCAATCATCTCTTCTCCGTTAGGCGTGAGGGGTTAGACGTAAGGGGTGGAAGAGGCGGCAGCCTCTTCATCCGTATCATTGCGCCTCACGTTTCACGCCTGACGCCTCACGTCTTTTGGCGGCCAGCGTCAATTCCTTGTTCAAGACCTGATCCAGAATGCCGTTCACGAACTTCGACGCTTCGTCGTCGCCGAAACTTTTCGCCAACTCGATGGCTTCGTTCACCGTCACCTTGGCCGGCACGTCATCCATCCACAGCAGTTCATAGACGCCGGCTCGCAGGATATTGCGGTCCACAATCGGCATGCGGCTGATTTTCCAATTGGTAGCGTATTTCCCGATGAGGGCATCCAGGTCTTTCTTCTTCTCCAACACCCCGGCCACGAGTCGTTCGGCAAAGGCCTTCACCTCATCCGGGGCCTCGTTCTCCTTCCAGAACACATCCAGCCACAGGCCCGGCCTGCCGTGAATATCGTACTGAAACAGAATCTGGAGCGCGCGCTCCCGGGCTTGATGGCGGGATCCCATGGCTAGGCCTTACGCTTTCGCGGCGCCCGCTTCTTGGCTCTCTGGACTCGCGGGACATCAGCACCAGGCAGAGTCTCCTCACCCACCCGCAACAGACGCATGACCGTCGCCATTTCGATCGCGGACCTGGCCGCTTCTCCGCCACGGTTGAACTTGGTCGGCTCAGCCCGCTCAATCGCCTGCGCGATCGTATGCGTCGTCAACAGGCCGAAGATGATCGGAACGTCGGCGTCCAGCGCCGCCTGGCCGATGCCGCGACTGGCCTCTGCACTGATGTAATCGAAATGTGGCGTGTCGCCACGAATGACCGCCCCGAGACAAATCACCGCATTGAACTGCTTCGTCCGCGCCATCGTCCGAGCCACCAAAGGAATCTCGAATGCCCCCGGCACCCGGACCACCTCGATGTCGTCGGCCTTGGCCCCCTGTTTAGTCAATCCATCAACGCAGGAACTCAGCAGCTTACTCGTGACGAACTTATTGAACTTCGCGACGACAATCCCAAACCGCAATCCCGTCGCATCCTGAGACCCTTTTCGCAATTTCATCTCTTCGTTTCTTCTCCTCCGGCACATTCGTCACGAACTAGGGGACGGCCAGCTTGCCCTTCAACTGCACGCATGTTCTCACCCGCCCACCCTGCGCGCGGCAAGACGCGCTCTTGACCCCTGCGACCACCGTTTCATCGTGGGGGCTCCGCGAGCAAAGAAGGGCGGGCTGGCCGCCCCCTTCTCACACTTTTTTGAGAATGTGCCCCATCTTATTCTTTTTGGTGCGCAAGTACTTCACATTCGCCGCACGCGGCTGAATCTCGATCGGCACACGCTCAACCACCTTCAATCCGTACCCCTCGATGCCGACGATCTTGCGTGGATTGTTCGTAATGAGCTTGATCTGATGCAGCCCGAGATTGACGAGAATCTGCGCGCCCACGCCGTAATCGCGCAGGTCCGCCTTAAATCCCAACTGCAAATTCGCCTCGACCGTATCGCACCCCTGATCTTGCAACCCATAGGCCCTGATCTTGTTGAGCAGGCCGATGCCGCGGCCCTCTTGATTCAAGTAGAGCAGGACCCCGCGCCCTTCCTTCTGAATCACCTCCATCGCCTTATGGAGTTGGTCTCGACAGTCGCACCGCAACGATCCCAGAGCGTCGGCCGTCAAACAACCCGAGTGCACCCGCACCAGGGTGGGATCGCCTCCCTCCACACGCCCTTTCACCAAAGCAATGTGCGTGATGCCATCGATTTCGTTTTCGAACGCCACCGCCTCGAAATCACCAAACATCGTCGGCAGTCGCGCACTGGCCATCCGCCGCACAAAGGTCTCGCGCTGCATGCGATACTCGATGAGCGACTTGATCGTGACGATCTTCAGCTTGTGCACGGTGGCAAATTTTGTCAGCTCCGGCACGCGCGCCATGGTGCCGTCCTCGTTCATGATTTCGCAGATCACCCCGGCGGGAGTGAGCCCGGCCAACCGCGCCAGATCGACGGAGCCTTCGGTCTGCCCCGCGCGCTTCAACACGCCGCCTTGTTGCGCCTTCAAGGGAAAAATATGGCCGGGGCGCGCCAGGTCGCCGGGCTTGGACTTCGGATCGATCGCCACATGAATGGTCGTGGCCCGATCCGCAGCAGAGATGCCCGTCGTAATGTCTTTCCGCGCATCGATGGACACGGTGAAGGCCGTGCCGAAGGTGGCGGTGTTCTCCACCGCCTGCTGCGGGAGATGGAGTTCTTCGACACGCTGGGGAGTCAGGGCGAGACAGATCAACCCACGAGCATGTGTGGCCATGAAGTTGATGGCGTGGGGCGTTACGTGTTGGGCGGCCATGACGAGATCGCCTTCATTCTCGCGATCTTCGTCATCGACGAGGATGATGAATTTGCCCTTCTTGATGTCCCGAATTGCGTCTTCGATGCTGTGAAAGGGAGAAGCCATAACTTTAATGTTGAATGTTCAATGGATGATCAATTTATCATTTAACATCACTGCTGTCCAAGATAGCCGAGACCGGGTGGAAGCCCACTTGATTTGATGTGGCTTTCGGACAGGCAATGAATGATGGATTTTCAAGATTGTGCCTCCTTGTGCTGTCCAAGATCAAGCGAAAGCCAAGGTGGCCTGGGGGTTGTCCTGCGGATCAGGCGGTGTGGCGAAGGGTTTGTCGAGCCAGGCCATCAGATCGCGATGGGTGAACAGATTCATGCGCAGCAGCGCCACGAGATTAGCCAGACTCCAGCCGAAACTGGAGGATAGTTGCAGATAGCGCAGCAACAGCATCGAGATCAATGCCGTCCACATCTGGGTCTTGACCGCGTTCGCCGAGGTGCCGACGAAGGTTTTGATCTTCAGGTTCTGCTTGAGCGCCTTGAAGAACAGCTCGATCTGCCAGCGATCCTTGTAGATCGCTGCAATGGTGCTGGCGCCGAGGCCGTGGTGGTCGAGCACCAGGTGCAGCTTGACCGCCCCCTTGGTGCGGCGGTACTTCGCCCAATCGTACAGCGACAGGCACAGGTCGATCACGGTCGAGTCGAGGCTGACCAGCTTGTTCTTGAAGCGGAATTTCTTTTTGCCCACGGCTGTAGCCGCCACGATGTCGAACAGCCCGTAGAACACCTTCTCGAACAGTTCCCACGGGCGGTGGCCATTGACGTAGGACAGCGACGAGCGGGCCGGGGCTTCGATGCCCAGATGGGCCAGCTTGCCCTCGCAGCTCTTGAGCCCGCCTTCGATTTCTCGCAGCGAATGGGCACGGCCAAGCTGGCAAAACAGCATGGCGACGAACTGGCTCCAGCTCGACAAGCCCTTGCTGCGATATTCGGCACCCGTCTCTTTGACGATACGCTCAAAGTCGGTGCGCGGGATGAGCTTAAGTATCTGGTTGAACATGCTGCATGATGCGTTCACGTTGGGTCTCCTTCGGTCGGGTGCAGGTGGGTTTGGCGATTCACCGACACCCTACACCTTCGGATGGCCCAACGTCATAAGCTGTTTTGGACAAGAGTGATAGAGACTATACGCCGATTGCAAGCTCCAGGTCGTAAGTCCTGGAAGCCGCGTGGTTCTCATGGTACTCCCGACCAACGCCTGTTTCCAGGAGCACTCATGAAGCGGGTGTGTCAGCCGGATCTCCGACAGATGGACACCGATACATTCCGTCTATTGTTTTGACCTCTTTCAGCCTGCTATCCTTTCGCTGATTTGTAATAGTCGAGTGCCCTAGCAGGCTGCGGAAAAACTCGTGTTGAATGCTTCGATACGCTCAGCACGAACGGAAAATCCCTGTATTGTTAATGGCCCTTCCGTTCGCCCTGAGGCCCTCGAAGGGGGAACGGAGGGTTTTTTCGCAGCCTGCTAGCTATATTTTCATGTGAGCTGAGAACTGGCATGCGGACCATGCGCAAGACTCATCAGCGCATTGTCCCTTCCAATCAGTACCCGACTCTCCTCCTCTGTGCGACCCTGGATGACTTGCTGATGGGGAACCCGCCTCCGATTCTGCCGCATCCTCGCTACGACAGGTCCTTCGGGTGTATCCATAGATAGGTCTCAACGCGACAATCGTAGGGAGCAGGACTGGACTTCCGAGAACCAGAGGATAAGAGAGTTGGCTCTTCAGACACGCGTAACGTTTGCCAGACCGTGGTGGTCGGGAATCTTCCTTCCTCTGGCGTTTCTCCTGTCTTTTGCGATCGCAGCCGGGGTGGGACTCTATTCGTTGGCTTCGTTGAGAGCTGTGCTGGTCCAGGAGAGGGGCGCAGACCTCGCCAGAACGGCTGCCAGGGCCGCGGACACGCTTGATCGTGTCTTGTTTGAGCGGTTCGGTGATATCCAGATATTTGCGAATGACAGAATCCTTTTCGAGGGC
>JANYBU010000314.1 GCA_025360665.1 Nitrospira sp. | reverse complement strand
CGGCGCGGGGCATCCACCAGGTGCATGGAACCGCCTTTGCCCCGGCACAGGCCCGTCGCTTTGCCGAACAGCTCGGCCATCACATGGCCGGGATCGGAACCTCGGGCGAGACAGTGCCCGTGATCACGATACGCGCTGATCGCATAGTCATCAGGTCGAAGCGCGGCAATGGCCCCGACCGCAATGGCCTCTTCGCCGATATAGAGGTGCAGGAATCCGGCAATTTTCGCGAGGGCGTACATCTCCGCCGATTTTTCTTCGAACCGGCGGATCAGCAACATTTGACGATAGAGGAATAGTACGTCGCTCCGATCCATACTTGGCACTACCATGATAAAGAGCCTAGACGAGCGAGACTAGCGGGACGGGTGAGGGTTCGAGGTCCGAAGTTCGAGGTTTTCGGAACTTCGAACCCCGAACGTCGAGCTTCGGATCGCGCCTGTCGCGCGCTTCACGCGCCACGGTCCATGGATACAGGTGTTGTCGATTGCGTGGAAGGTCCCATACACATTAAAAACCGCGAGGGTCTTGCCGTTCACTTCCGCGACGATCCCGTCGCCCGGCTTCACATCGGTTGTGCCTGTCACCCGCACAAACTCTCCCATCGCCTGTCCCGTCCTTTCGTCTGTCGCTTATGTCTTCGCAAACGGATTTTTGATTTTGCTCAATAGACTTTCGATCGGCGGAACTCCCTTTGCGGCGCCGGTGACTTCCGCGATAATTTTCTGCGCGATCTCCCGGAACGCCGCCGATTGCGGAGACGCCGGATTGGCCACGACGATCGGGTTTCCCGAGTCGCCGCCATCGCGAATGGCCGGATCAATCGGTATTCGACCGAGAAACGGGATGCCGAGTGTAGCTGCGGCCCGCTCTCCTCCTCCGTGCGAAAATATGTCGGTCCGCTCGCCGCAGTGGCCGCAGAGAAAGTAACTCATGTTCTCCACAATGCCGAGGAGCGGCACGTTCACCTTTTGGAACATCATTATACCTTTGCGAACATCGTGCAGGGCCACTTCCTGCGGGGTCGTGACGGTAACCGTGCCGGTGAGCGGGACCAACTGGGTAAGGGTGAGCTGCGCGTCTCCGGTGCCGGGCGGCAGATCGATAAGCAAGTAATCCAGTTCGCCCCACAACACATCGCGGAAGAGTTGTTGAATGGCGGTGTGGACCATTGGACCTCGCCAGACCACGGCGGTGTCTTCGGGCACGAAGAAGCCCATGGAGATGAGTTTGACGCCATGACTTTCGGCGGGAACAATCTTGCCGTCTTTCTGTTCAGGGGGCTTGGTCACGCCCATCATCATGGGAATGTTCGGACCATAGATATCGGCATCGAGCAGACCGACCTTCGCGCCGGTTAAGGCAAGGGCCACGGCGAGATTGACGGAGACCGTGGATTTGCCCACCCCGCCTTTGCCGCTGCTGACGGCGATGACGTATTTGACGCCGGGAATGAGGTTGTCTTTCCCGTGACCAGTCTGGGGTCCAGCGGGATGTTGCTCAGCCATGAAGCGCTCCTCCTCTAGCAGGATGCTGAAAAAGTCCTCCAGCGACATTCTCGCTTCGTTCAGATCCTCAACGTACCCCAGAGGGTACGCCTCGGCCCTTCACTCGCTGCGGCCTTGCTGGAAGGCCTTTTTGAGCATCCTGCTCCGTGCACAATCGAAAAGGACTGGCTCTCGGGCCAGCTACTGCATCATAAGCGAAAGACAGGGTGAAAGAAAATGGGCTCAACCCGCATTATCCATAAGCGCTTCTGCTGCAATCGCCGATCCCTGACTCACGCGAGACGGGCGAGACTGGCGGGAAAAGCGCGACAGGCAGGGACAGGGCTCACACGGGTCTGCGCTCTGGTCTCGCGACGCGGCTCCGCGATTTCGCGACGAATCGTCATGAATAATACGGGCTAATGCACTATGGCGATAGCTCAATGGAGGAATGTGTGGCAGGGTGATGAAACAGTCCGTCGGGAGATATTCTCACAAACCGATTACCCGACGGTGGGGTCGTTGCGGCGAAGATTAGTTGCGAGTCCGAGCATCCAGAGGGAGTAAATAATCCATTTCGAGGGGTCGAAATTGTACCACTGCGGTCCGTTGCGATAATCGCGTGCATAGGCGTGATGAAAATTGTGATACCCCTCGCCAAAACTGACGAAGGAAACCAGCCAACTGTCACGGCTGCTATCTTTCTTGCTGTAGGGCTGTGCCCCCACCATGTGACAGAGTGAATTGATCGTGAAGGTGGAGTTCAGCACCATGAACATCCGAAAGAGACCACCCAAGAGTAAGGCGCTGATGCCCCCCTGCCAGCCACCGTGCCAGACGCCAAGGACAAAAGGGAGCAGAAGTCCCGTGACCACGATCGGCCAATAGTAGCGGTCTTGCCACATCACGACAGGGTCACGGCGCAGACGGATCTCGTATTTATCCTTGCGATGGATGCTATCGTAAAAGAGCCAGCCACAATGGCTGTGCCAGAATCCCTTGGTCGCGTTGTACGGATCTTCTTCTTCATCCGTCTTGGCATGATGGCGGATATGGTCGCTACCCCACTTGAGGGCAGAATTT
>JANYBU010000304.1 GCA_025360665.1 Nitrospira sp. | reverse complement strand
ACGTGGCCTTCGTCGTACCGCCAAACACGTCGACGGCCCGTGTTAGCAACTGCTGCTTCCATTCCGTGATCTGGGTGGGATGCCCGCCAAATTGTGTGGCCAACTCCGCCAGCGTCTTCTCGCCTTTGACCGCGGCGAAAGCCACCTGGGCCTTGAAGGCCGCCCCATGATTGCGTCTCGTTCGTTTCATCGCCTCGCTCCTTGGTTCGCCACTCGCTGGTGGCTTCGGTGAAACAAGGCTACCACTTAGCAGACTGTCCGAATTTCCGGAGCCCCCTCTCCAGCCACTCGCGATCGGTCCTGGCTGCCGCCGGCTTCGTGACCTTGAGGATCGCTGCCGCACCGGGATTCATGACATTGTCGCCCGTTGCGGTGCGCCGGGCCGGGAATTGGTCAGTGCGAATCAAATAGCCCTGGTCGTCGTAGAGGTCCATCATGATACCTGCCGATTCTCTCAGCCCGCCCTGGTAATGCGTGCCCAGCCAATCCAATCCAATCGCTTGAGTGCTTGGTACTACAACGCAATCATCCCGCTGCCTTCCTCCCTTACGCTGAGAATGCGCAGCGCGCGATTCCGATCGAAGAAAAGAAAAGGTGTCAGTCTGGACCCTGCTCAGCACGAAGGTCGATCAATTGATTCAGGCGATGGCCGGGTTCACCCAATAGACTGGCCTCACGTGGGATCAGGCGATCGATCAACAACCTCAAGACGTGCAGACCGTCTTGGCCGCGAGCTGGCAGTAGCATCGGGCTTCGTGGAGAACTCCGTCGGGTAGCCAGCGGGTCGCCGTCCGAGAGGAAGCGCTTCTCTGGCGTGCTCACGCACACAAGACACGCCTTCCTCGTCGCCACGAGCGGTCAGCGGGCTTATCGGATCGTCATCGTCTGCTGAACGGAACCGTGAAGCGCCTGTCCCTGACTGTCTCGCACCAGAGTGATCTCGCCCCGATAGGTGCCTGGTCGCCATGGATCGGCGTTCCGACGTGCTCTCGCAAAGGCGAAATGCCGAGCCTGGGTCTTGGCGATGGCTGTCACGTGATCAAGCACCACTATCCCATCCGGTCCCGTGAGGTGGAAGTGCACCCGATCGCCGGCTTCCACGCCAAGGATATCCACCCAGAGCACCAAGGCGGCTGACGTCGCGCTAGGGGGCGGGTCGTCTATTTTCCCCGCGCGAATGGCGTCGATCTGTGGAGGGCCGCCCGCGACGCCCGCATGATAGAGCGCGAAGGGTTCATATAAAACGGGCTGATCCGTGTGCCACATCGACGTGCCGACGCGCCCGCATCCGGCCATGCTGGATTGGCCCGTGAATGGATCGATCACCTGGCCCTGGTGCCGCACCGTCACATGCACATGGGGGAACTCGGTCTGGCCTGAAAGCCCGACCAGCCCCAGCTCCTGACCGCGTGCCACGCGCTCGCCTTCCTTCACGCGCACCGTCCCACGGCGCACATGGCAGTATTGCGTCTGCCAGCCGTGCTCATGATCGAGCACCACGCCATTTCCGCATTCCCGGCCGGCAATTCGCTCGCGTGACGGCGCATCGGTCAGGGCCTCATCCGCCATGCCGTCCCGTGTGCTCCGGACCACGCCCGGCGCACTCGCCAGCACCGGCACTCCTGCCGCCATCACCGACAGATCTCGAATGGCAAAGTCCGTCCCATCGTGTCCCTCATAGGTCCGAGCATGGCAACGGAAATCGAAAGCGGTCGTCGCGGGATCGACATCCACATAGTTCGCCACCCAGCAGGTCTCGCCCAGTCGGCACTCAAGCGGAAGTCCGAGTTCGAGAGGATCAAGAGACGGGGGACGGGGTGCGAGATCCGTGGCACTCGCCAACGAGACGACGAGCACCGGCATGATCACCAGCACGAGGCGCAGAAGCGAAAGAGTCATAGCCGTGGGCATCAGTATAGACGACAGGATCGACCCTGTCTCAAGATTCGTGCACGGGCATCGCACAGGTCAGGGACATCGTATGCACGGCACACCCATGCGTGGGGAGAAAGGCTGTCCCCTTGAGTGGCGTGGAAGCCCCATACCTACGTCCCTGTCGGGGTCTCCCGTCGGTCCTGAATGCGCGCGCCAGCCGGTATGGCCAACGGGACACCGGGGTCGGTTTCTAACAAGCTGCGGGAAAACTAAACTAAGCAGAACAGTCGTTCGATGGTCCGCACGTGTAGGACAAGCCCAGTCTGTCTGGTTGATCTGGTTTGTTTTGTTTATCTGGTTCATCTGGTTTCTCCGGTTAGTCTGGCTCAACCAAATAAACAAGACAAACCAGACAAAGCAAATAACGGTCTTCTTACGCTGGCGGACTTTTTCAACATCCTGCTACGCCCATTCCACAAACCGGCGGAATAATCTCCTTGACAGGGGGTAGAGAGCTCGTTACATTCGCCTACCTTCCTGTTAGGGAACAGATGGAATACACGTATTTCCTGCTCGCATGCCATCGCATCGGAGACGTACCCACCCCATTGGCTATCACACAAGGAGCCGACCAGCATGAGTGAAACCAAAGATAAGACCATCGCGTTGAACGTTCGATTGAAACCTAGCGAGCCTTCTGCGCATCCGCGCGCGACGAACTATACGAACGTCGGCGTGGCCCAGGGGATTGCCTATCTCGATTTTGGGTTCATCGAGCCCACGCTGCTCGCCGCAGTCGCCAAGACGGCGAAGGATGGTCAAGCCGCGCCAAAAGGATTGGACGGTATGCTCGTCACCCGCGTGGCGATGAGCGTGGATGTGCTGGCACGCTTGCATCAGCAGATTCAGCAAGTCTTGGTCAACATGCGCGACGCGCGGCAGCCCAAGCCGAAAGCGTAAGCACGAGAGAGGTACGGAATGGCACATGTGCGATAGCAAGACCTAACTCTGATTCGACCGGAGGCTCTCTTTTAACTCAATACCGCGCGCGACGGGCTCCCTCAACACATTGCGGTCTACAGGGAACACCACCCATTAATTAATGGACCAACTGTATGAACGGACTGCCAATGGATCAAGCCGGTGTTCTCGTGCCTGAGCAAGCACGTGAGCCGTTGGGGCTACGAACTCGAGTGCTGATTGTGCATCCAGATCGGCTCTTTCGCGAGGCATTGGCCGTCGCTGTCGCTGGTCAGCGCCACACGATGCAGGTGATAGGGTACGTGAAAGCCATCGATCACATCCCGAAGATGTCCCATGTGCCCGCTACTTGTCCCGACGTCATTCTCCTCGGAGGCGCGAAGACTAGAGCTGAGATCGTGAGGAACGTTGTGCAACTTCGCACTCTGTGCCCTTCTGCCAAAGTGCTTGTGTTGAGCCGCCCGCCCGTCGGGCAAGGTGCATACGAACTACATCAAGAGACGGTCAGTTCGGCGGAAGTGCCGCTCCGTGGGGTCTTGCAGACAATTCAGCAACTGGGCAGACGCCAGAATGCTTCGCATCCACAATCCCGTCCCGCTGGTGCCATCTTTGGTCAGCCCTCCAAGCCTGCGGCACAAGAGTCAGGGAGCGAATCAACCCTCACGAGACGGGAACAGGAGATTCTTGTATTACGCCGGCAAGGCCGCAGCAACAAAGAGATTGCGACGCACCTCCACATCGAACTTCAGACTGTGAAGAATCACCTGCGCAGTCTGTTCACGAAGGTGCAGCACCTGCGCCAGACACAGGTGCAATCCGTCACGACCGCTTCCTCGCGTCCCTAGCGGATCAAATTCATTGTAAATAGAAGTATTGTGGCTCTTCGTCCTATACCGGAGCAGGGCAGGGGGGTACTAGTACCTTTTTCATGTTGACCGTCAAAATGAGACCATGTACATCCCTTCGTGAACCGAATTGATATCAGGGCACGCCACCGTTCTTCGACCGAGCCGTGGTTATTGCCTGTCGCGAAGTCGGAGTAAACCTTCTCGATGTCTCATTGTTCGAAGCAGGTCCTGATACTCAACATCACGCGGCTGGGCGATCTGGTCCAGACCGTTCCGTTGCTGGCACGGTTGGAACAGGAATGGCCAGGGGCCGCGATCGATCTGCTTGTCGACACCCGGCTTGCGCCGATGGCGGCACTCCTTCCAGGCCTCCGACACGTACGCACCTATCACTTCACGACGATCTTTAAGAACTCTCAGGGTGGCCCACGAGGCGACGAGCCACTTTCTCCCGACATCGCAGCATGGGCCCACTCCCTCGCCGCGGTCGGATACGATCGCGTCATCAATCTCACCTTCACCCGTTGGAGCGGGCTGCTCGCGGCAGCCATCGGCGCGCCAGATACACGCGGCGCTGTCACCAGAAATTGGATCTCAATTCTAAAGAATCCATGGCTGGCGTATTGCGTCGACATGCATCAGTTTCGGCGATTCAACCGCTTCAATGTGGCCGATCTTTTTGCGCTTGGGGGGAGTGGCCTTGGCTCGCATCAGCCCATTCGTTTCACCATTCCTCGTCAAGCCGTGGAGTGGGCACGAGCGCGCGTCTCAGCCTATCGTACGCTCGGCTTGCCGTTGGTCGCAGTGCAAGTCAGCGCGAGCAACGCCAAGAAAACATGGCGACCGGAATATGTTGGCCAGATCATGGCGGCATTGAGTTGACAAACTCCCTGTGTCTTTGTGCTCACCGGAACAGCGAATGACGCCGCCGATGTCGCCGCCGCGGTGACCGCCTATCAAGCAGCCGGTGGCACCAGCGAACTCTGCAACATGGTCGGACAGACCGATGTGCATCAACTCGCGGCATTACTGAAGGAATGCCGATTGGTGCTGGCGAGCGATACCGGGCCGATGCATCTGGCGGTCGGCGTGGGCACACCCGTGATCAACCTCTCCGTGGGGCATGTCGACTTTCGCGAGACTGGCCCGTATGGACCTGGGCATTGGGTGGTGCAGCCCGTGCTCGACTGCGCGCCCTGTGACGTGGCGGAAACCTGCGCGCACCATCGATGCAAGGATCTCATTGTGCCAGAGCAAGTCGCCGAACTGGCACGGCATGCTCTCGGATTGGCCCCATTCCCCGAATGCTGGACTGGGGTACGCGTCTATCAATCCGCCATCGATACCGATGGATTAGTTTGCTACCAACAGCGTGCTGGACATCACGATGCTATGACGGAATGGTATGACACCTTCTGGCGTCGATTCTGGTACGAACAGTTTACTGGTCGCACCAGTCGTGTCCCGCACGAGCTCGCACCACCTGATCTCGCCGAGCAACAGGAACATTCCTGCCAATTGGTTCCGGAGTTAGACGGAGTGGTGCAGCACGCGGAGCATCTCGCATCGCTCTGTCATCACCCGACTGTCACAGCCAGCGAACTCAAAGCCGCACAAGACGAGTTGATCGCCGCACGACACACGATCATGCCAACGGCGATGGCGTCGCCGGCATTCGGTCCGATCACCACAGCACTCTTGCGAGACCTCTACGATGGCCGTGTGCTGGACACAAAGACGAGAGCAAACCATCAGGCGCAAGCCTATCGAACATGGAAGACACGGATGTATCACGTGATGGAACAATTGCAGCAGACTCAGGGCACAAGAGGAATGAGACGTTCACCGGTCTGGTCGCGCGTTCCTATGGTGGAAGTCAGCGAATGAATCGCTCGCCTAGCATGGGCGGAGCGGATGGATGTGCAATGAAATTTTGGTCCGACATCGCGCGCGCGGCCGGACGAAGAAGGAGTTGGTGAACAATGGTTGTTGTCATCTTTTTCAGTCGTCCGCGCATCCACGCGGACGAACTATACGAATGCCGGCGTGGTCCAGGCCGCTGGAGCATGAGATCTAAAAAACGAACATCTGAAAGGAGCGCGTGAACGAATGAGGAAGGATCCGAGGCTGTCTCGAACCATGAGCATAGGCATGGTCGGCATGGTCGTGCTGGGGTGGAGTCTGAGCGGGCACTGCATGGAGGAGATCACTCCCGTGGCGAAGATCTGGGCCAACCCCAGCGCATTTCACCGCCACGACGTGGTGCTCGAGGGAGCATTGAAACTCATCGGTCGGTGGGAGGGAACAGATGTGCTGGGGCTCCCCACCTGCGGCCCCATATTCAAACTCGACGATGACAGCGGAGACATACCGGTCATGTACGTCATCCGATGCGATGCTGCTGAGGTCGGCAAAGTGACGGCCATGGCAGGGGGACGGGCGATCGTCCACGCGACGATCGAAGCCGCAACCGTGATCAGTACCGCCGATGGCTCCGAATACCGGACCCGAGCCATGGCCACAAAGATTCAGCGCGAGGAAAAGTAAGAAGCGTGAGGAAGAAACGGTGTCAGGAACAGTTTTCTGACTGTTTAAGGAAAGCCGCGTAGCGAGGACCATGGGACGACCTTTACGAGTCACACCTGGCGGGCTGGTCTATCACGTGCTGAATCGCGCGAACGGGCGACAACGTCTGTTCGACGACGATGGTAACTACCGTGCGTTTGAACGGGTCATGACGCAGGCCTGTGACCGTGTGTCGATGCGACTGTTGGCCTACTGCGTCATGCCCAACCACTGGCATCTTGTCGTCTGGCCACGACAGGATGGCGACCTGTATCGCTTCATGAACTGCGGGAAGAAACGGTGTCAGGAACAGTTTTCTAACTGTCTAAGGAAGATGGCGTAGCGACAACAATGGGACGACCCTTACGAGTCACACCTGGCGGGTTGGTCTATCACGTGCTGAATCGCGCGAACGGGCGACAACGGTTGTTCGACGACGACGGCGACTATAGCGCGTTTGAACGGGTATTGACGCAGGCCTGTGAACGCGTGTCGATGCGACTGTTGGCCTACTGTGTCATGCCCAACCACTGGCATCTCGTCGTCTGGCCACAACAGGATGGTGACCTGTCTCGATTCATGAACTGGCTCACGCTCACCCATACGCAGCGGTGGCATACCCATCGGCAGACGGTGGGAACAGGACATCTCTATCAAGGCCGGTTTAAATCCTTCGTAGTCCAGACGGACGAGCATCTGGTGACAGTGTGTCGCTACGTGGAGCGCAACGCACTCCGAGCGGGACTGGTTGAGCGAGCGGAAGTCTGGCAGTGGAGTAGCCTGTGGCGGAAGACCTACGGAGACGCCCAGCAGCAAACCCTGGTGAGTGAGTGGCCAGTCGCGCGACCGACCGACTGGGTGGGCTGGGTGAATGCGGACGAAGGGGGAGAGGGGCTGAAGCGTCTGCGGCAGAGTGTGGTCCGCAGTCAGCCATTCGGCGAACTGGAATGGGTGACCGCGACGATCGAGCGGTTCGGCCTCGTCTCCACGATACGCAATGAAGGCCGTCCCCGGAAAGTACTCATGGAAAACTGTTCCTGACACTGTTTCGGTTCCTTTCTACTCTGAGTGCCCGACTAGGGCTTAACGAATCCCTGGCAGAAACTTCACAACAAAGAGGAGATGGCACGAGCGGGTTCGATCCTCCTAAAGCCGCACGACAGGTCGTTAACGAGGCAAGAAAAGCATGGAAGGAGTCATACGAGGGAGACCCAAGCTTGGCTAAACAGAAGTTTGCGCAGAGCATGAAAAAAGTGGATCAGGATTTTGCGCCTGTGCGAGCTGCGTTCGACAAATCTTCTGAACAGAATCAAAAAGCATTCGATCTTGAATATTTTGAACAGATGAATGTGTTGGTAAAAGAACAAATCGAATGGATAGAAAGCAAGGCTGCTGCGGAGAATAATCCGAAATGGAAACAAGAACTTCAGCGGCATCTCATAGAGTACAGGGCTCAGTATCCGAAGTGGGAAGCAGAACTCCAACAGATGAAGGCACAGTTGCGCTGATCTTGAGGAGGACAACCTAAACCATGGGCGTGTTTGTCCTATTGGGATTTATTGCGTATGTCGTGAGGGGAGAAAAACGGGGACATTCTACATTTTCGAGCGGCGTGAGGAGCTAAGCGGGGCTTAATTATGCCACGGACTGCGCGTGCGTCAATCGGAGGCTATTGTTACTACGTGATCAATCGGGGTAACGCCCGGTCCGAGGTGTTTCATGCGGATGGGGACTACCAGACATTTATGGATCTGCTGAGCCAGGCCTCCCAACGCATTCCCATGCGCGTGCTGGCGTACTGTCTCATGCCCAATCATTTTCATCTCGCGCTCTGGCCCTCCCACGATGGGCAGTTGAGTCGGTGGATGCAGTGGCTGTTGACTGCGCATGTCCGACGGTATCACCGCTGGCACGACTCGAGTGGCCATGTCTGGCAGGGCCGGTTCAAAGCGTTTCCAATCGAACAAGACAATCATCTTCTGACTGTGTTGCGCTACATCGAACTAAATCCGGTCCGGGCGAATCTAGTGTCACGAGCCGAAAACTGGCGGTGGTCGAGTGCCCGTGCGTGGAGGGAATCCGTGCGAGGCCCTCGTGTGGAAGCCGGACCCGTTGCACGGCCAGAGTCGTGGCTCGATTGGGTAAACGACTCGATGGAGGAGATGGAAGTCCAACGGATCCGACAGAGCGTGAATCGCAACGCACCGTTTGGATCGGAAGCATGGACTACGGTGACGGCGGAGCTGTTGGGGCTGGATGAGCCTCCGACCGATCGGACGCCCACAGAAACTAGTGGAAACGTAGAATGTCCCCGTTTTTCTTCCCCGAAATACTTCCATTTTATGTGCGGCAAGCCACAAAGGAGACTGACTGACATGAGAGCAACAGGTTGGACGCGCGGGCTAATGGTGCTGGGCTTGGGGTATAGTGGACCCCAATTTCCGGACAGTAGTTTAAGGTGGTAGCCTGCTGTACAAAGGAGCAGGTCATGCGTGCACGTACGCGCAAGCATTTCAGTGGGGCGTTCCAGGCCAAGGTGGCACTGGAGGCAATCCGAGCGGTCA
>JANYBU010000295.1 GCA_025360665.1 Nitrospira sp. | reverse complement strand
GGGTTCAGGGGAAGCAAGGGGTTCGAGCAGCATCTGGTCAGAGACCTCGGTGAGACTCGCGCAGTGCATGCGAAAATTGGCGAGCACCTGCTCCAGGTCGGCGACCGACGAGACTCGGAACATATTGGCTCGAAGCGAGGCAGCATGAGGAAATCCTTTGCAGTACCAGCCCAGGTGTTTGCGCATCCGTCGAAACTGGCCCTGCCCACAGGCCGCTTCGAACCGTCGGGCATGATCGAGCAGCATCTCGAAGCGAACGTCGAGCGGCGGCGCCCACGGTTCGGGCCCCTCCTCAGGCCGATGTTGCTGCAGGACGAGTCGCGCCTCATCTTTCTGCCGAAAGAACCAGGGGGCTCCGAGCGCGGCTCGTCCGACCAACACGCCATCGACTCCAGTGTCGCGCACGCGACGGACGACATCGTGGAAACTGTGCACGTCACCATTGCCGAGCAGCCAGGTCCCGCTCCCCCGCACGATCTCTGCCGCCCGGGCAATGGCGTTCCAATCCGCTTCCCCTCGATACATTTGTTGCAAGGTGCGGCCATGCAGGGAAATGACTGCTGGCTGTTCCATGAGGAGGTGCTCGATCCAACGGTCGATGACCACCACATCGTAGCCGAGGCGTGTCTTGACGGACAGAGGGATCGTTTGTCGGACAAGCGGGCGGGCGTCCTGCCGTTGCTCGTTCATCCGCCAGATCGCCGCCACTCTACCCGGCTTGAGACCCGCTCCCTCAAGGGTCTGACCGGCCGCCCAATCGGCGATCCCCTGTCGAGCAGCCTGCATAATGGCCTGAGCCACTTCCGGCGTTCGGATCAGCCCCGCTCCTGATCCGGATGAGGCCACACTCCGCGAGGGACAACCCATGTTGATATCCAATCCATCAAACCCCAACTCACAGACTGCATGGGCAGCCTGATAGAAGAGGTCCGGCTCTTTTCCATAGAGCTGCGCGACAATCGGCCGTTCAGCCTCATGATAGATGAGGGAGTCCAACAAAAACTCCGGTCCCCGACAGACGTCATGCACATGCGTGAACTCTGTGAAGGAGACGTCCGGCTTCCCGTGCATCGCCACGGTATGGCGAAACGTTGCATCGGTGACCCCATCCATCGGCGCCATCCCGATAATCGGTCTGGTGAGTGACTGCCAGAAACTCATTGGGATGGCTCCATCTCCATCGCTGGTTCTCCCACTTCATTCGCCTGCGCATAGGCCAGGCGCAACATGTCGCCTTCCGATTGTACGCAAACCCGTACCTCCGGCGCGCGCTCCGTCACAAATTCGAGAAACCGTTCGATCTTGAGGAGGAAGAAATCATACGAGTGCGTGAGCGGTCGTGGCGACCGAAACCAGAAGGCCACGAACTCTGACAGGCAGATACCCCGCTCCGCTAAAGCCCGACAGGTTTGCGGAAACATCTCTGCAAGATCTCCTCCCCAATGGAGAATCTCGTGTGGCACATAGGACGTGCGGTACCGTGTTAAACCGCTTACCTCCGCGGCCACTTCCTGCCACTCCGGGCCTGTAATGGGGACTTGTCCCGAGATGATTTGCGCGTAGCGCACATAGTCGTCGCGCAACTGCTGTCGATCAGACTGGCACATCGGCCCCTGGACTGGCGCTGGACGAGTCGCCAGTCCCATCAACTGTTCTACAGCCCTTCCTCTGGCCATCGTCTGCTGAACGAGGAAGGAGAAACGCCGAACGGCCTCTGCATACTCCTCCACAATCATCTCGATCGGTTTGGTGTCCACTTCAAGCGCGACCGCCCGGAGGCTGACGAGGCTCGAATGGGCCAGAACCTGTTCGAGCATGGTGAAGAGGATCGATGGAATCGGCGAGGCATGGGCATCAAGCCATTCGGGAAGACCCTTGCCTTGCTCTGCCTCCCCAACCGACTCATGACAGGCCAGCCCCGCCACGTGGATTTCAACAACTCGATCCAAAGGAAATTCGTCGAGGAATTCTCGGACGAATTGTTCTAGAGGGACTTGTCGACAGGCGGCCGTATAACGATAGACCGTCCAGAGATGCCCGATGTCCAACACGAGGCCGCAGGGTACTCGGGCTGTCACGAGCCGGAAAAAATGGGGAATCGGGATCGTGCCGGCGGCGAAATAGGTGAGGGGCGGCAGTTCCAAGAGAAAGAGCGGGGTAGTCCCGTCCGCGCGGCGCCCCTGCCGATCCATGGCCTGCTGAACCGTCGCAATATTGTCGGCCACCACCTCGGCGCTCAGCGGCGTATATAGTGGAGGGACATAGGTGCCAAATGAGTAGCCCGCCATCTGCTTCATCGCACATTCATGATTCAGCCAGAGACTCTGTATGCTGTTGAGTTGAGTGACCATCTCGCCGACATCCTGCTGAAAAAACGGAGACGCTTGCACGTCCGGCTGAGTGATCCACAGACCTTCGCCGTGGTACGCCAACGGTATATCCGGCACAGCCTGTCGAACCGTTGTCAGTGCGGTCGTCGTTGCCTTAAAGATTTCGAGATAGCCCGGCGAGAGTCCTCGCTCCCTGAGCTTGCTCACCAGCTCGAACAGATCGGGAGAATAGACGTCGACTGACAGCCCCATCCCCCGTAGGGGAATTTCCCTGAGGCGACGCTGAAAGTCCTGCTGAACGAAATCTGGATCAACCATCGATCACCCCTTGTGCTGCTCTCATAATTGGCCTAGTCTATTCGCCGAACCCCTTGTTTGACAAGGGAAGCCCCAGTCACGAACCAGGGGGCCCCGTCTGCTATACTTGGCTTACGTCGCCGGGGGCGGAACCCTCACGAGTCGTGCAGGCGCGAATCGGGGAAGGCTTCGAACCCATGCCGAACGACGAGGACAAGCCCTTCAAGACGACATCGTTCATACAAACTATGGTTGCTCATATGATGACACCAGGGGTCGTGCAAGTTCCCGGAGACGTCTCCGTCAGCGAGGCGGCACTGCTGCTCGAACGAGAACAGGCGCCCTGCCTGCTCGTGAAGGATACCGACACGCGGTTCGGCCTCATGACGCCGACTGACATTGTGAAGAAAGTCGTCGCTCAGGGGCTCGAACCGCACGATATTGAAGTCCGAACGATCATGACACGCCCGGTGCAGTTCATTGAGTACGATCAGGCCCTGGCGGAGGCCTCGACACTCATGATGTCGACAGGTGCGTCTCTCCTGATTGTAACCAAACAAAATCAACCGGTTGGGGTGCTCACGGCACAAGACCTGATGCTCACGCCGCCCCGACGTGGCACGAAGATCCCCGTCGTCATGAGTGTGGTCGGACGAGCCTCGGCGCAGGGGCTCAACTATAACGCCATGATTACCCAACTGAGCCATGTCGGAGCGTTGGTCGAATCAACCGCGAAGATCCTGACAGGGACGAACGTCGTACTGGCGTTTTCCATTTCTGGTCAAAACACTCCCTTAACCATTCGTGGAACAGTCCTGACCAGCGGAGTTCCGGGGACAGAGCCCGGTGAGCCATCAAGCGGGATCCGTACCTGGCATGTCGATATCCAGTTCACTGACCTCTCGTCGACCGATCTCGCGCGTATCAGGGCCTGGGCACTTCAAACAATGCCTCCCTCACCCAATCGCTCCTAACCTCACGCACACATATTCTCCGTTCTTTTGACCAACAGGCAAACAGCTGATAGAATTTTTTGTCTCCCTAGGATAGAACTATAACCGCACATGGATAACCAAATGAAGACCTCCCAGACCCGTTCCCGTCCCCTCCCCTCGAACGAGGAGTTGCTCAGCCAAATTCGCCTTCTGCTTGACAGTCCGGAGGACGACCTGCAAGCCGCGATCATGAAGGAACTTCTGGCCGGGACGCTCCGGCTTCACGATTCTCATCTAGACATCCTGGACCTCAAGATCGTCAACCGCGCTGTCAAAGAACTGCGTCACGCTTTCCGCGTCTTTCATGACTATCGTGATCGGCGCAAGATCAGCATCTTCGGTTCGGCCCGCACCGCCTCGGATGATCCCAACTACCAGATGGCCTTCCAGTTCTCCCGTCAGATCGTCGAGGAAGGGTTCATGGTCATTACCGGGGGGGCCGACGGGGTTATGCGCGCATGCCAGGAGGGCGCCGGACGCGAGAACAGCTTCGGGGTCAATATTATGCTGCCCTTCGAGCAAGGCCCAAATGCCACGATCGCCGATGATCCCAAGCTCGTCACGTTCAAATACTTCTTCACCCGCAAATTAATCTTTCAGAAAGAGGCCAACGCCATAGCATTGTTCCCGGGAGGCTTCGGGACGCATGATGAAGGTTTTGAAATTTTGACCCTCGCCCAAACCGGCAAGAGCGATCCCCAGCCGATCGTGTGTCTCCAGGCTCCCGGTTGCGACTATTGGGACGACTGGTACGCCTTCGTCACACGCCAACTA
>JANYBU010000252.1 GCA_025360665.1 Nitrospira sp. | reverse complement strand
CACCGGCGCTCTGGCGATTTTCTGGCTGGACAAGACCAGAGCGCACGATGCCCAATTGCTCGTGAAGGTCGAACGCTACTTGAAAGATCATGATACCAAGGGCCTCGACATCCGGATCATGACGCCGGCCGATGCGACGCGCCTTTCGTTGGAGCGGATCAAGGAAGGGAAAGACACGATCTCTGTGACAGGGAACGTGTTGCGGGACTATCTCACGGACTTGTTCCCGATTCTCGAAATCGGGACCAGCGCCAAGATGCTCTCGATTGTTCCCCTGCTGAACGGCGGTGGTCTCTTCGAGACCGGCGCCGGCGGTTCCGCACCCAAGCATGTGCAGCAGTTCCAGGAGGAAGGGTATTTGCGCTGGGATTCACTGGGTGAATTTCTGGCCCTCGCCGCCTCATTGGAACATCTTGCCAAGGTGGCCAATAATCAAGCAGCCAAAAATTTGGCCGATGCGTTGGATCAGGCCAATGCGAAGTTCCTGGAGAGCAATAAGTCACCGGCTCGCAAGGTGGGCGAGATCGATAATCGCGGGAGCCATTTCTATCTGGCCCTCTACTGGGCGCAGGCTTTGGCCCAGCAGACTCAGGATAAGGGCCTGGCAGCACGCTTCGTCAAGATTGCCAAGGATCTGGCGGACAATGAAGCCAAGATCTCGGGCGAGTTACTTGCTGCTCAAGGGAAGCCGGTCGATGTCGGTGGGTACTATCATCCTGATGATGCAAAGGCAGCGAAAGCCATGCGTCCAAGCCCCACCTTGAATGCGATCGTGGACGCGATTGCCTAGGAAAGCCGTCAGCGGCCAGCTGTCAGCGATTAGCCAATGGGAAATCCGAAGGCTGAAAGCTGATGGCTGAGAGCTGATAGCGGATTTTGGAGACCATGGCACAAGAAAACAAAGAGGACGTCATCGATCAGCCGGAAGTTCTCCGGCACAAGATGGTCACCATCGAGATTGCCGGCAAGAAGTACGAAGTGCCGGAGGGGATCACGATCATTAAGGCCTTGTGGTACTCGGGTCAGGAAGTTGTACGCGGGGCCGGCTGTCTCGGCGGGTTCTGCGGCGCCTGCGCGGCCTATTATCGGACCAAGGACGACCCTAAAGTGAGGACCTGTCTGGCCTGCCAAATGGCGGTGCAAGACGGCATGTCGATCACGATGATGCCGCCGTTCCCAGCCCGGAAGGCCACCTACGACATTCAGACGCTCAAAGATCCGAAACAAGACCTCTTCAATCTCTATCCCGAAGCGCCTCTCTGCCGGAACTGCAATGCTTGCACCGAAGCCTGCCCGCAGAAGATCGACGTGCGAGAGGGAGTCTGGAAAGCCGTGTTCGGTGATTTCAAGAGCGTGTCCGAGATGTTCATGGATTGTGTGATGTGCGGGATGTGCACGCCGGTCTGCATTGCGGACATCGCCCCCAATCTCGTGGCGCTGTATGTGAGCCGCGCGCAGGGGGCTCATTTCACCGAGAAGCCACTGGGCCTGGATACGCGCATCAAGGAAATTCAAGACGGCCGCTTTAACGACGAGTGGACCAAGATCCTCAAGATGACTGAGAAAGAACTGGCCGATCACTGCGCAACCGTCAAGTGAGGCGTCATTGGTCAATGGTTAACCGTCATTGGTGGGAAATTCATCGCATGCTCCCACGATTGACCTTTGACGAATGACGATTGACGGATTTAAGCCATGGACATTCACGCCCTTCAACAGATCGTGCACCAGACGCGGGATGTTCGACGCAAGCAGGCTCTTCCCAAGTTTTCTCCCGCGGATCGCGACCAACTGATCCATAAATATCATCCTGATTTTCGGGAGCGAGCCTATCGACCGATCCGCTTCGGTCCCAATGACGGGGATAAGACGGTTCTCGAGTTGGCGACATTGCTGGAGGGCGATAGCCCCATTGCCGACGGGTTCGATCTGACGCCCGACTACACGACCGACGTCCTGGTGGTGGGCGGCGGGGGCGCAGGCTGTGCTGCGGCGCTCCATGCGCATGCGGCGGGCGCCAAGGTCATCCTGGCTACGAAGCTCCGTCTCGGCGACTCCAACAGCGTGATGGCCCAAGGGGGCATGCAGATTTCGGTGGCGCCCGAGGACTCGCCCGTCACGCACTTCGTGGATACGCTGAAGGGCGGCCACATGCAGAATGACCACCAGCTGCTCAAGGTGATGGTCGAAGAAGGCCCCTCGATTGCAAAATGGTTATTGAGCCTGGGCGTGCTGTTCGATCGTGATGCGGATGGCAACCTCCATGTGAAGAAAGGCGGCGGGAGTTCGAAGCCTCGCCTCCTGACCTGTTCAGACTACACCGGCCTTGAAATCATGCGGGTGCTCAAGGACGAGGTGCTGAATCAGAACATCCAGTTACTCGAGTTTTGCGCAGCGGTAGAGCTGACGAGTGACGAGAAGGGGGACTGCACCGGCGCCATTTTCAAAGACCTCGACAACCATCGCCACGTCGTCGTGGCAGCCAAGTCCGTCATTCTAGCGACCGGCGGGATTGGCCGGCTCCACATTCAAGGGTTCCCAACCAGCAATCACTACGGTGCGACCGGCGACGGGCTGTGCTTAGCCTATCGAATGGGCGCGAAGCTTATGCACATCGATACGTTCCAGTATCACCCCTCCGGTGCAGTCTATCCCGAACAGCTCATCGGGGCGCTGGTGACAGAGGGCATTCGATCCGAAGGCGGACATTTGGTCAATGCGAAGGGTGAACGGTTCGTCAACGAATTGGATACCCGCGACGTCGTGTCCTCCTCGATCATTCGGGAGTGTGAAGAGGGGCGCGGCATCCGCACGATGTCCGGGCGCATCGGCGTCTGGCTCGATACCCCGCTGCTCGATGCCGAACAGGGCCCCGGCACCGTGGAGAAGCATTTCCCCGCGATGATGCTGCAGTTCGAACGATTCGGCATCGATATCAGCAAAGACCCAGTGTTGATCTATCCGACGCTGCACTATCAGAACGGTGGCGTGAAGATCGATACCAATTCAGAAACCAATGTGAAACATCTCTTCGTCGCGGGCGAGGCGTCCGGCGGATTGCACGGGCGCAATCGATTGATGGGCAATTCGCTCCTCGACCTGATGGTCTTTGGAAAGCGGTCTGGGCTGACGGCCGCAGCTCGTGCCGCTGCCATGCCGCAAGGGAAGTTGACGGTCGGGCATCTGAAGGGGTTTCGTGCCGAGGCCAAGAAGCACGGCGGTGCGGGCGGAGTCGTGTCGCCCATGATCCTGCCGGCGTATACTAGAAAAGAATAGCGCGACGTGCGAGAAATGCGAGACAATCGAGACGCGGCATAATTTCCGATCAGTCCCGCCTTTCGCGCGAGTCTCGCGCGAAAGGCGGGAGTTTTTTGAGGAGAAGAAATGAACGTTCATGAGTTTCAGGCGAAGCAGTTGTTTGGACAGTTCGGGGTTCCGGTTCCGCGCGGGAAAGAGATTACCTCACCCGAGGCAGGAGCGGCCTGGGCAGCAGAGCTCAATACCCCGGTCTTTGTCGTCAAGGCACAGATCCATGCAGGCGGTCGCGGCAAAGCCGGTGGCGTGAAAATTACGAAGGACAAGGCGGCTGTTCCAGGCCTGGTCAAGGAACTGATCGGCAAGACCCTCATCACCCACCAAACCGGCCCAAAGGGGCGGGAAGTGCGGCGGTTGCTGGTCGAAGAGGGCGCCGCGATTGCCAAGGAATTGTATGTGAGCATCCTTGTCGATCGAGATAGCGGGTGGCCCGTGTTTATCGCAAGTACGGAAGGCGGGATGGAGATTGAAGTAGTCGCCGCCCACACGCCGGAGAAGATCATCAGGGAAGCGATTGACCCGGCCGTCGGGTTTCAGGCGTATAACGGCCGGAACATCGCCTTCGCGCTCGGGCTTCCTGCCATGGAAGCGGCCGTCGTGACCCCCTTCATCCAGATGCTGGGGAATCTCTATCGCCTGTTCATGGACAAGAATGCGGCAATGGTCGAGATCAATCCGCTGGTCGTCACCAGCGACAAGAAACTTATCGCGTTGGACGGCAAGGTCTCGTTCGACGATAACGCGCTGTTCAGGCATGCCGATGTGCAGCAGATGCGTGACCTCCATGAAGAAGACCCGCTCGAGATCGAAGCGGGAGAAAATAATCTGAACTACATTAAGCTCGACGGGAACATCGGTTGCATGGTGAATGGCGCGGGCCTTGCCATGGCGACGATGGACGTCATCAAACTGGCGGGCAGCGAACCGGCGAACTTCCTGGATGTCGGCGGCGGCGCCACCAAGGAGACTGTGGCTGCGGGATTTCGGATACTCCTCAAGGACCCGAACGTCAAGGGCATCTTCATCAACATCTTCGGTGGGATTGTTCGCTGCGAACGGATTGCCCAGGGTGTCATCGACGCGGCCAAAGAAGTGAAGATCAATGTGCCGCTGGTCGTCAGACTGCAGGGGACGAATGCAGACGAAGGCCGCAAGTTATTGGCCGAGTCCAGTCTCAAGCTGGAAGTGGCCAACGATTTGTGGGAAGCGGCGCAAAAGATTGTGAAGTTGACGGGTAAGGCTGCATAGGGTGGTAGAGGCACAGGGCCGAGCCCCTGTGCTCGCAGACCGCGCACGATCAGAATGTGCTCGGTCGATGCGCGCAGTGGGGGCTCAGCCCTGCGCCTCTCCTGCACGCTGGTTCGAATCGAAAGCCTTCCCCGTCGTAGTTGGGGAAGAAGGAAAGAAGAGGGAACTGTGAGCATTCTCGTTAATAAGAATACGCGGGTGGTGGTGCAGGGGATTACGGGCAAGGAAGGCTCGTTCCATGCGACGCAGTGCAAGGCCTATGGAACGCAGGTCGTCGCGGGTGTGACGCCGGGCAAGGCCGGGCAAGAGGTCGAGGGCATTCCGGTTTTCAATACGGTGCGCGATGCTATGAAGAAAGCTCAGTGCGACACCTCGCTGATCTTTGTGCCCCCGCCATTTTGCGCCGATGCGATCCTGGAAGCCGCCGATGCTGGCGTGAAGCTGATCATCTGCATTACCGAAGGCATCCCGGTCAATGACATGGTCAAGGTCAAGCGTGCGCTCTATGGCCGCGATGTCCGTCTGGTTGGACCAAACTGCCCCGGGGTCATCACGGTTGATGAAGCCAAGATCGGGATCATGCCTGGCTTCATTCACAAAAAGGGGATCGTGGGCGTCGTGTCACGCAGCGGGACCCTCACGTACGAAGCAGTACATCAGCTCTCGACGCTTGGGTTAGGTGAAACGACGTGCGTCGGCATCGGCGGCGATCCGGTCAATGGCACAGGCTTCGTCGATGTGTTGGCGTTGTTCGAGAAAGATCCCGAGACTCAGGCGATCGTGATGATCGGCGAGATCGGTGGCGATGCGGAAGAGAAAGCCGCTGAGTTCATCAAGAAGCAGGTGAAGAAACCGGTCGTCAGCTTCATTGCCGGAATCACGGCCCCGCCAGGTCGCCGGATGGGCCATGCCGGTGCCATCATTTCCGGTGGGAAGGGCACGGCAACTGAGAAGATGAAGAGCTTGGAAGCAGCGGGTGTCCGAGTGGTGAAGAACCCGGCTGAGATCGGCGATGCGGTCAAGATTGCGCTCGGGCGGTAAATAAAAACCTGGCATCTCAGTCTTGTTCATTTGGTCTGTCTTGTCTATTCGGTCTATCTCGTGTGTTTGGTTGAACGAAACTAACCAGATGGACCAGAGAAACCAGACAGACCAAGTTTGTCTCGCCTGTTTGGTCTTCTCTCCAGGAGAGCCACGTAATTTCCCTTCTCCTGCCATGTTATTCATGTTAGGCTGATGCCATGCGGGTATTTCTCATCCACGTACGCGACCCCCAGTTCTACGCCCTCCCGGCGAAAACTCGTGCAAAGAATGGTCGCATTCGGGTCATGGGCTTCCCACCCATCGGCATCATGTCCCTCTCGTCGGTGCTCAAACAGGCCGGCCACGAGTGTGTGATGTTCGATCAGGCGAACCCCGACACGCCGAACGAGGTGATCATTGAGGAAATTAACCGGCAGCAGCCGGCCTTGATCGGCCTCAGTTTTCTCAGCACCACCAGCTATCCCTACGCAAAGATCTTGGCCCGTCAGATTCGCGCCGCCAACTCGAAGGTCAAACTGGCTTTTGGAGGCGTCTTTGCAAGTTTGAACGCCGCATTGGTTAAACTGCAGTGTCCTGAAGTGGATTTCATCTGCAAGGGAGACGGCGAACAGTTGCTCCTCGATCTGCTCGAACGGTTCGATGACCCAGCCGATGTCGCCGGGCTGACCTGGGCCAAGGACGGTCGTGTCGTGCAGAACTCCGGCCGGCCGATGGAACGCCATCTGGATCAGTGGCCTTTTCCCGATCGCGAAGGCCTTCCGCTCGACTTTATAGAGTCGATGCCGCTCGATGTGCCCGCAGTGCTCTCGATGGAGCGGTTCACGACGATGCAAACATCCCGAGGCTGCCCCTGGCCCTGCGTGTTTTGCGACATTCCGATCTTCAACGAAGGTAAGTGGCGCGCGCGAAGTGCCCAGCACGTGGTGAGCGAACTCAAGTATCTCGAAGAATGTGGCTACGGGTCTGTCTATTTTGTCGACGACCATTTTCTGCTGCAACCCAAGCGGATCGAGGCGATTTGTCAAGGCGTGATGGACGCGAAGCTCTCGATTCAATGGGGCATCGAAGGGCGCGTGGATTCGGTCGCGCAGCATTTGTTTCCTGCCATGGCCAAGGCCCATTGCCGGACAGTCATGTTTGGGATTGAAAGCGGGAGTCAGAAGATTCTCGACCGTCTCAAGAAAGAACAGACGTTGGAGGAAGTGGCCACCGCAGTCAAGAATGCCAAGGCGGCCGGCATTGAGATCGTGCACGGCTTCTTCACCGTGGGCAATCCCGATGAAACGGTCGAAGATATGAACGCCACGTTCGACCTAGCCTCCAAGCTGCCGCTCGATACCTTTGGCTTCAATCGACTCTGTGTGTATCGGGGGACGCCACTCTGGCAGGAATATGTGAAGCGCGGGTTGGTCAGCGAAACCACCGATTGGTACAAGTATTTCAAATGTTCTGAGATCGATCCGACCTGCTTGCCCGGTGAAGTGATCAATGAGGTCCGCCGTCAGGGGCTCAAGCGGCTGTTCATCTATAAGCTCCTACACTATCCTCTCCAGACGTACCGGTTGTTGCGTCGGTTTCTCCGGTTCATGCCCGCGCGAGATGTGGCGTACCTCATTATCAAGCCGTTCCTGGGAAAAAATAAAGGTGCCACGAAGGCAGAGGTGCTTTCGCGGGCGGTTGAACATGGCGAGATGAAAGATGCTGCGGCACAACTGACACAGATGACGGATGAGATGCTCCACGACGTCATGGAAGCGTCGCGGGTGGAACGGTTACGCATTCAACAGGAAGCAGAAGGTTCGCGCGAGTTGCCGATGGTCCACTCTCGCTAGCGCCAGAGACTTTGGCGCGTGAAGCGCGAGACCGGCTGGTCTCTCTTGTTTATTGGGTCTTCGCGGATCACAGTGGGTCCGTTTCCGCACTCCGAGTCAACGGCGGCAGGAACGCGGCGACGATTTTGAGCTTGAGGTAGTCCTCGTCGCGGTAGCCGTAGGCCCGGCGCTGGAGGACGCGGATCTTGTTGTTG
>JANYBU010000250.1 GCA_025360665.1 Nitrospira sp. | reverse complement strand
GGGCCGGATCAACCGGGCCTGGGGCCTCGCATTGCGGAAACGGTTCTGCGTGACCTTCGATTTCGAATTGCAGGCTGCGGCGACCGACAACGGGATTGTGATCTCGCTTGGTGAGAAACACAGCTTCCCGCTTGAGGCGGTATTCGGGTTTCTGCACAGCCAGACACTTCGCGAGGTCTTGCTCCCCGCCGTGCTCCAAGCGCCGATGTTTATGACGCGCTGGCGCTGGAATGTCGGTCGCGCGCTGGTGTTGCTGCGCTTCTCCAATGGTAAGAAAGTTCCCCCGCAGATTCAACGGATGAAGGCGGAGGATCTTCTTGGTGCCGTCTTCCCTGATGCGATGGCCTGTCAGGACAATATTGTCGGCGAGCGGACTCGCCAGATCCCGGATCATCCGCTCGTGAACGAGACTTTGCGGGACTGTTTCACTGAGGCGATGGATCTTGACGGGTTGACTGCACTCCTCAAGCAGATTGAAACCGGGGCCATTCGCTGTGTGGCGGTCGATACGCCGATGCCATCTCCGTTCTCGCACGAGATCTTGAATGCCAACCCCTATGCGTTTCTCGACGATGCGCCGTTGGAAGAGCGGCGGGCCCGGGCGGTGGAGATGCGGCGCACGCTTCCGGCTCAGCTGGCCGGCGAGGTCGGGGCGTTGGACCCAGCAGCGATTGAGGAGGTGCAACGGGAGTCCTGGCCCGTCGTGCGCGATCCGGATGAATTGCACGATGCCCTGCTCACGTTGCTCTGGTTGCCAGTTGAGGAGGTCAAAGACTGGGCGATTCACTGGCCACGTCTGATTGAGGAGGGGCGCGCAGTTGAACTCAAGGTGAGAGGTGAGGCGCAAGAAGTAAGAGGATGGGTGGCGACGGAGCATCGGGCGCAGGTCAAAACAGTTTTTGCGAGTGGAGATGATGCGGCACTCGATGCCATTGTGCTCGGCTGGATGGAAAGTATTGGCCCAACGACGGCGATGGAACTCGCGATACGATTGCATTTTCCCGCTCAATGGATTGATCAGTCGTTCATTCGCCTCGAAGCATCCGGTCTCATCCTGCGCGGCCAATTCCGACCGGTATCCCATTACCCCGCACCCCTTACCCCTCACGAACCGGAATGGTGCCACCGGCGGCTGCTAGCGCGCATTCATCGTTTAACCATTGGCAGACTGCGCAAAGAAGTTGAGCCAGTGACCGCGGCAGAGTTCATGCAATTTTTGTTTCAATGGCAACATGTCTCCCCTGGATCGCGTCTCCATGGTGAGGCCGGTCTCTTGGACATCATCGCGCAGCTGGCCGGATTCGAAGCCGCAGCCTCGGCCTGGGAGCCGCATCTGCTCCGGACGAGGCTAGCGAAGTATGAACCGGAGCTTTTGGACCGGCTCTGTTTGAGCGGGGCAGTCAGCTGGGGCAGGCTGTCTCCTCATCCACGGCTTGCGCACGTCGGCGATCTTGAACGACGTCGGATCATCCCGACGAGTGTGGCGCCAATTAGTCTCTTCCCACGTGATGAGAGCGAGTGGTTGATGGATGTTTTCCACGATGACGCCGCATCAGCTGGGCCTGACCCATTTATCCAATTGAGTTCCGTGGCGCAGGACCTGCGTCGTACCTTGCACGAGCGAGGTGCGAGCTTCTTTGCCGACCTTGTGCGGATGACCAACCATCTTCCGACGGAAGTGGAAGAAGGACTCTGGGAACTCGTAGCCGCCGGCCTGGTCACGGCGGACGGCTTCGACAACTTGCGCGCGCTCATCGATCCACGCCGTCGGCGGGCGGAAGGACGAGAACGTGCGCGCCGTCCGCGCCATGCCGCCGGTCGTTGGTCGCTGCTCCGACAGACCATCAGCCACCAGCCACCGGCGACCAGCTCTGTAGAGAGGGTCGCGCGCCAGTTGTTGCGTCGATACGGCGTGGTGTTCCGCGACTTGTTGGGGCGGGAAGCGCTGGCATTGTCCTGGCGCGATCTGCTGATACAGTACCGTCGGATGGAGCTGCAAGGCGAGATCCGTGGGGGGCGGTTTGTGGGCGGCTTTACCGGAGAGCAATTCGCGTTGCCGGAAGCTGTCGAATCGTTACGGGCAATGAGAAAACGGAACGAGTCGGGTGCTGCCTCTCACGACGTCAAACTGTCTGCCAGCGATCCGTTGAATCTCGCAGGAGTCATCTTGCCGGGTCCGCGCGTGCCCGCGGTGCCGTCGAACTTCGTGGTGTTTCGTGACGGGGCGTTGGTGCGAGCCGTTCTTGGGCGGGAGGCTGCGGACAGACCGAACGAGCAGATTGAGTGGAGCGGACGGATCAATCAGGGTAGCCCACATTATTCATGACGGTTCGTTGCGAAATGGCGGAGTGGCGCGCGACAAGCGCGAGGAGCGAGACTCGCGTGACGTGTGAGCCCTGTCCCTGCCAGTCGCGCTTTTCCAGCCAGTCTCGCCCATCTCGCTAGAGTCAGGGATCGGCGATTGCAGCAGAAGTGCTCATGAATAATGCGGGTTAGGCGGGAATAGCGAGCAAGGGGCAACGCGCGCCACGGACCACCCGTTCAGTGGTACTTCCGCGAAGCAGGTCGAACAGGCTGGTATGTCCTTCCGTCGTCATCACGATCAAGTCCACATCGAAATCCGCTCCCGCCGCCAAGATCCACTCGACCGGATCACCCTTGGCGACAAGCGTATCCCACGACCAGCCGAGGCGCTCGGGCTTGGTGAATTTCGGGGGATCGGCTTCCGTCCCAAGATGCACCAGCTCGAATAAGACCTTCTCGCTGCCCAGCGTGCCCGCCAGGTCTGCGGCAAGATCGATGGCCGGTTGTGGGTGCGGCTTATGGGCGATCGGGATCAATACCCTGGTCAGGTTCGTGCGGCCTGTCTCCGCTGAGACGAACCCCTCGACGCCGGCCGGGACAAAGAGGGTTCTGGCATGGGAGCCGCGAGCCAAGGGCTCGGCGACCGCGTGGTGCGTGAGCCGAGCGAGGCCTTCATGCTGATGCGTAGACAGCACTAATAGCTCTGTGGGGTGCGCCATCAGCTGTTGGAGGATGGCGCCCGTGGCATTGTCTGCGACGGCGCGGACGCGTTTGATCTGGACACCCAACTTCGCGACATCTTCCTTCGAACTGCCTTCCGGCAAGACTCCCCAACGAGCAAGGAGTGGCCGGATGCGAGGAAAATTCTCGAAGTCTTTTCGTTCAATCGCCGGGTCGACGTGCATCATCGTCAGCTCTCCCTGCACGAGGCAGGTGAGTTTCACGGCATGGGCGAACGCCGTCGAGTCCGCGGCGGAGAAATCAGTGGGATGAAAAATTTGGCGAAATGGGAGCATCGGTATGTCGGTAGTTTTTCGTTGCTAACGAGCCAGCATCCGCAACTGTTGGAGCCGGGCTTCATGATCGGACGTCATGAGCGTCTCGAACTCCCCTTGCGCCTTCGCGTGAAAGGCCGCTTGCCGGTCGTCCGACAGTCCCAAGAGGGTGCCGAGCGATGTGACATATTCCCCCTGCCCTCGCGACAGGTCCTGTTCCATATTCGGCTGGTTCAAGGCCATGAATGCGGTGAGCTTGTGTTCTGGATGCAAAAGGCCGTCTTCGGTGAACCAGGTGCGACCGGAGGTCGTGCCTGTGACATTGGAGGTGGTATCCGTAGTCTCTTTGATCGTGGACTTGAGTGTGCAGCCCGCCGCGAACAGCATGAGCGCCGTGCTGCAGGCCAAGAGCCCGATTCTAACATTGACCTGTTTCATGAGAGTACCTCCTCGGTGTGGAAGGGAACGGCTCCCTTCGTCATTGATCGGCTCCACTATATCACACGCACACTAAAGTTCAGCCAGATGCGTGCCGATAGGAGAGCTACGCGGTACGTCGCACCAAGCCTATTAATCGAGGAGACGCCTCATGTCTGTCCAAGCTCTGACCCAATTCGATCCAACACAGTTCTTTAAGCTGCCGGCTGCGAATGACACGGGAACCCAGCGATTGGATACCCAGGTCAGCGGGGTCGCAGTCTCCAACGACTTCTCTGGCCTCCTAAGTGTCACGACGGCGGAAGGTGACAAAATCACCATCTCGGCGAATCTCGAATCCGATTTTCGTGCAGTGAACTACAAGTCCCAGGTCGCAGGTGATGGCAAGACGGTGAATGTTGACGCGAAGTATGCCGAGTATTCGCTGAAACAAGAGTTTGGCGTGACGGTCGAAGGCGATCTGAACGCACAAGAGGTCAAGGATTTATCAGCGCTGTTCCAAAAAGTGACCAACATCTTCAAAAAATTCTTGAGTGGGCAGGATGACCAAGCGCTCGCCAAGACCGCGAAACTGGCCGATCGCTTCGGAAGCTACTCTTCCCTATCCGATCTGAATCTGAGTGTCGACCTCGAACGGTCGGTGACCCTCTTTGCCGCAGCATTGACGGGTGAGGTGAACGGCCAACCCGGCACGCCGGCTACGTTGCCGGCATCCACACCTCCTGCTTCCACGCCTCCGGCTCCAACGACTCAGGCCGCTACCCCGGGTACGGCGCCTTCGACGGCTGCGGCGATCCCGCCTCCGTCTTCCGATACCACACCGTCTGATGCTACACCCCCGGCTTCAACGACTGAGGCCGTGACCCAAGGTGAGGCGCCTTCGACGGTCGCGGCGATCCCGTCTCCGTCTACTGGTATCACGGTGCCATCCCAAGTTGCGGCGCCCGCATCGGCGCCCAGCCAGCCATCGTCCATCGTCCAGCAAGTGCTGGATGCGACGAAAAGCGCACGGATCGAGACGGAAAAACTCGGCAAATATTTTTTGCAATTTCTGAAGAACTTCGGGAAGACATTGCAGAATGAGAAGTCAGGCGAAACGCAGCAGGCTGAGGGGATTCAGACGAATCCGGCTCCTACGGCTCCCGCACAAGCAGGAAGCTCGGTCTATCTGGCCTATCAGTCGACGCGTCAGACGTCGTTCTCTCTTTCAGTCAGAACGTAGGGCAAGAGCGTCAGCCACAGGGCTGGCGTCAAGTAAGATACGGCGAGGCTTGGTGATCCCAGGCCTCGCCGTTGTCGTTTCAGCGACGAGGGGAGCAGCCAGACCGTCCTTCTTGCTCGCAGAGCGAGAGGATGGAGCCTGATGATCTTCTGTGCTCGCGCAACGCGCGGCCTCAGAAGGATGAGGAGGGGAGCGGCCAGGTGCCCTTCTTGCTCGCAGAACGCGCACGGTGAAACTGTGCTCGTTCGATGCGCGCAGTAAAGGGCAGCCTCGGCCACTCCCCTAACGAGAGGTAGAGAGGAAGGAAGGCCCTAGCCCAGGCTAAGGGTACGTTTCAGCGTGCCAGTGGGTGGCGGGTGAGAAAGCTGCGCGCAGTGGAAGACCATGAGCCCTCCATCTTTAGGTAGTAACGAGCAAGCTTGGAAGGAACGTTGACAAGCAATTGAACACGCGCAAGAATCACCCGCCAATGTATGATTTGTCTCGGCGTACTTTTGGGTCAGTATTTTCAATTGTTAGCAGGCACCATGGATGAACAGACGAGAAAGACCGGATTGGGTAGGGTCATTGCTACGTGGGGGGCCTTTATCGGATTTAGGATCTCCGCGGGTCACAGTGGGTCTTTTTCTGCACTCCGCGTTAACGGAGGCAGGAACGCCGCGGCGATTTTAAGTTTCAGGTAGTCCTCATCACGGTAGCCGTAGGCCCGCCGCTGGAGGACGCGGATCTTGTTGTTG
>JANYBU010000248.1 GCA_025360665.1 Nitrospira sp. | reverse complement strand
CAACAACAAGATCCGCGTCCTCCAGCGGCGGGCCTACGGCTACCGTGATGAGGACTACCTGAAACTTAAAATCGCCGCGGCGTTCCTGCCTCCGTTAACGCGGAGTGCAGAAAAAGACCCACTGTGACCCGCGGAGATCCTGTTTATTTAGTCTGTTTGGTTTGTTTGGTTGAACGAGACTAACCAGATGAACAAGACAGATCAGATGAACCAGATCAACCCTCGCCCGTTTGCCTGTCTCGCACGGCTCTGCTGCAGGGGTGTTCTCCTCTTGTCCCCGACGTGTAGGCCATCGAACTACTGTTCCGCCTAGTTTAGTGATTCCGCAGCCTGCTAGACTGCAAATTGATGAATGAAGGGGAGGGGAATAGGGAGCAGCCAGACCATCCTATTTGCTTGCCGGGGCCGCACAATCAGAATGTGCTTCTTCGATCGCGCAGGGCAGGACAGTTCGGCTACTTCATCTTGAAGAGTAACGAGTAAGCTTGGACGAGTATGTATCGTGATAATGCTTGCTCGACAACCAGGAAGATGGACAGAGGTCTCATTCCAGATTGAGGGGGACATGAAAAGTCATCGCACAGATCTCAAGAATATCGCTCGACGCGCCATGATCGAACGCGGCCTCTTGCCGGATTTTTCTGCCGCGGCGATAGCCGAGCTTGCCCGCATACAGGCTGCTGCCACCGACCGGCACTCGGACATGCATGACTTAACGGGTCTCCTCTGGGCGTCGATCGACAACGACGACTCCCGAGACCTCGACCAACTCACCGTGGCTGAACCACATCCTGATCGGTCTGTGAAGATCCTGGTTGCGATTGCCGACGTGGACGCGCTGGTCACGAAGGAATCCGCCCTGGATGCTCATGCCAAGCATAATACGACGTCGGTCTATACAGCCGGCGACATGTTCCCCATGCTGCCGGAAAAGCTGTCGACTGATCTGACGTCTCTCGGCGAAGGGCAAGACCGCCTCGCGATTATCGTGGAGATGGTGATTGCGGATGATGGGGCGGTCCTCAGTTCGTCCCTCTTTCGGGCCCTGGTCCACAACCACGCGAAGCTGGCCTATAACAGCGTCGCCGCGTGGCTCGCAGGGACGGCACCCGCGCCTGATCGGGTCAAGGCCGTCTCCGGCCTCGATGCGCAACTCCGCCTCCAAGACCAGGTCGCGCAGCGCCTCAAGGCTCGACGACACCAGCAGGGAGCTCTGAGTCTTGAAACGATTGAGCCACGAGCCGTGTTTGAGGGTGAGGTGTTGACTGCTCTCAGGGTCGAGCAGAAGAATCGCGCGAAGGAGCTGATCGAAGATTTTATGATCGCGGCCAATCAGGCGACCGCGTCCTATCTCAAGGGGAAGAGCGTGCCCTCCTTCCGCCGCATCCTGCGCTCTCCCGAACGTTGGCAGCGGATCATCGAGGTGGCCGCACGCTGGGGCGAGCACTTACCCCCGGAGCCGGACGCGCGTGCGCTCGAAGTGTTCCTCGTCGCGCGTCGGAAGGCCGACCCCCTCAGATTTCCCGATCTGTCACTGGCCATCGTGAAGCTCATTGGCAAAGGCGAATATGTGCTGGACCAGTCGAAAGATGGCGCTCCCGAACATTTTGGGCTTGCCGTGAAGGGGTACACCCATTCCACGGCTCCCAACCGGCGCTTTCCCGATCTCATTACCCAGCGGCTGATCAAAGCGGCGCTGGCCGGCGCGCCAACACCGTACCACCCGGAAGAACTGAAGTCTCTGGCTGACCACTGTACCGAGAAAGAAGACGATGCGGAAAAAGTCGAGCGGCAGCTCCGCAAATCCGCAGCCGCCCTATTGCTCGAGTCGCGGATCGGGCAGCGCTTCGACGCCATCGTGACGGGCGCGTCAGACAGAGGCACGTGGGTCCGGCTCCTTGAGCCGCCGGTCGAAGGGAAAATGGTGACGGGCGCGAGCGGCCTCGACGTCGGAGACAGTGTGCGAGTGGAACTCGTGAGCACGGACGTCGAACGAGGGTACATCGACTTCGTCAGAGTCGGATCGTGAGGGAGTCGCCGTCCTCTGGTTAGTCTGGTTCAACCAAATAAACGAGACAAACCAAACAAACTAGAGCAACCAACCGGCCTTCCCGCTGATCGCTCTTGCTATCAGCTATAGCGATCAGCCATTTGTTCTTCGAACTGTGGCAATCCGCTTCCCATTGGAAAAAACAATGGGGCACGTCTGGCGATCACACGTCGTGCTTCAGGGCGCCGAGACTTTCCTCACCAGCTTGCCAGACTCATGGTTATTGGGAGGGGAGAGGCAGGTAGGCTTTGAGCAGGTCTCTCCAACTGATGATGCCGTTTACCTTTCCGTCTTGAGTGACGACGGGGAGACACGACACCCGGTTCTTAAGAAGCCGTTGCGCCGCGGTCTCGACGGTCTCGCCCGCCTCGGCGGTGATCGGATTCCGGCTCATGATCTGGTGGGCTCGTTTGTTGAGCGTGGTCCGGTCTCGGTCCAACTCGGAAAGGGATCCGATAAAAGGGCTGATGGCTTTGAGTAAGTCCCGATCGGAGATCACGCCCACCAGGCGTCCTGACTCCAGGATCAAGAGATGATGGAAATGAAACTCCAAGAAGAGCTCCCGGGCTTTGGCGAGGGTGTCGTCCATGGTGATGCTGACCACCCGCTTGGACATGATGCTTCCCACGGTCCGAGATGGGAGCTCTTCCGTAGGTCTGTCGGGTGCTGTGCCATGAAGGGGGCGCTCAACCATAGAGAAATTATAGCTCCACTGGCGCCTCATGCACAGCGTTTGTGAAAATTGAAGACCCGTGCAAACTCCGTTTCGCAAGACTTTGAGAAGGAGAACAACTGTCAGGAATCATTTCGCGGCGCGTGGCAGGGAGCTGGTTTATGTGGTTTGTTTGGTTTATTTAGTTTGTCTTGTTCAGGGAACGAAATAAATAAGAGAAACCCTCGCGCCAGATAAACTGTCCTGGAGTCGCCGTCCTCCGGTTTGTCTGGTTAATCCGGTTAGTCTGGCTCAACCAAATACACGAGACAAACCAAACAAACCAGATCAACTAGCCGGTCTTCCCGCTTCACGCTCCTGCCATCAGTTCCGCTCTTCTGAGCGCGTCTCTGGCGACTCCAAGCTGGTGCGGCCGAGTGTGCCGTTGCGGTAGTCCGACAAGAGGATCCTCGCCGCTTTATCTCGGTCCAGCCCGCCGCCGCTCCTGGTCAGCAGACAGCCGCGCTTTCTGGCGATGGCGTCGATCACGCCCGCACTAGTCAGCCCGTCCACCGCAAAACCGTAGCGGGCCGTGAGCCGGGCAGGAGAGCGCGCAAGCAGGATGGTGGCGAGAAACTCGGCGACCGCTTCGTCATCGACGACCTTGTGGCCTATGGCGTTGACCGTGGCGAGCAGGAGTCCCACATGAGGATCTTTGATGGTTCCCCACAATAGTCCGGGTGAGTCGGTGATGGCCATGTGGTCGTTCAGTTTGTGACGCTGCTGGACTTTGGTCACGGCTGGTTCGTCGCCCACACGAGCGATGCGGCGTTTGAGGAGCATGTTCATCAGGGTCGATTTTCCGACGTTGGGGATTCCCATAATCAGCATGCGCAGCGGCTTCGCGCTGCTGTTACGATGGGGGGCAAGCGGCTGACAGAGCTGGGGCAGCTTGGCGGCATCGCCCGCATGACTACAAGATAGGGCCACGGCGCTGACGCCCGGTTGCCGGTTATACAGATCGAGCCAGGCCTGAGTGACGGCGGGATCGGCGAGGTCGGCCTTGTTGAGCACTTTCAGGCTAGGACGCTGGCGGGCCAGGCGCAGCTCTTCGATCAGCGGATTGCAACTGGCGTTCGGTATGCGCGCATCCAGCATTTCG
>JANYBU010000231.1 GCA_025360665.1 Nitrospira sp. | reverse complement strand
GCCGTGCCCATTCCGCGAGGCCAGTTCGCGCGCCACTTCGCGAAATTGGTTCTCCCTGATCGCAATGAACTCCATTTCCGGTGTGACGATGCCTTTCCGAGCGTAGTGGATCTGGGTCACGTTCATGCCAGGTTTGGCCCGAAGCGGCTTGCGAATGTGTTGAAACCGGAGTTCATCCAGTTTGGGATCGGCCGCACGTACGCGGCCATAATGCGAGGAGATATCCGTGAGCTCGACCACATCGTTCCTGCCGATCACCCAGTTCCGCCGGTAGGGTGCCAATCCAGCCTGCGCGTCGATCTTGACGTCCGGGTCTGTGTAGGGGCCGGAGGTATCGTAGATCGTGATCGGTTCATTGGCGATGGGCGTGCCCCCATTCATTGACTTGGTGGCGGTCAGGCTAATCTCTCTCATCGGGACCCGCACGCCGGCCTGCATCCCCTGTGCATACACTTTGCGCGAGGCGGGGAACGGCGTGGTCGTCAAGGCTGATTCGGTAGACGTGTGTCCGTTACCAGTTGCAGATCCATTGCCGATTGTATGGTCGCTCATGAGGAGATCCTTTCTCCAAAACGTGAACTGTGCTCAGTAGGCAAAAATAAAAAAGCCGCACCGATAGAAGGGGGTGCGGCAGAGAGACCAACAGTGTTTGGTTGTTCTCGCTTCCCTACGCTGGTATTACCCAGGTCAGGTTCTGAGGGTCGTCCGTTCGGGCGGACTCTCAGCCGTGTGGCTCCCCTAGCTTCGAAGCGGAATCGTATCGCTGGCCTCCTGCGTTGTCAACGGGGTATTAGGCCTATCTGGCCGAACCGAGTGGACCATTGCGGGCCTAGGACTTCCTTGCAGCGGCCGGTTCGTTGATTGTGGGGGAGCCCTAACGTAGAATAACGCGTTACGCTATTGCGCAAAGGAAACTGTGCAGACACTTTCAACACTTCCGAAACCGATCACGGACTACCAGCAACTGCCTGCGGAGGAACTGTTCCGCCGGACGGTTGAGGCGAAACGTGTGCTCGGCGATCGGGTCATGATCCTGGGCCATAACTATCAACGGGATGAAGTCATCGAGCATGCAGACTTTCGCGGGGATTCTCTCCTGCTCTCGAAGCTCGCAGCTGAGCGGTCAGACCGACCCTATATCGTCTTCTGCGGCGTGCACTTCATGGCCGAGACCGCCGACATCCTGAGCCGCTCCAAACAAACGGTGATTCTCCCGGACATGGCAGCAGGCTGCTCCATGGCAGATATGGCGGCCATCGAACAGGTCGATCAATGTTGGGAGACGCTGGGACGAATCCTTCCCGTGGAAGAGGCTGTCATGCCGGCAGTCTATGTCAATTCTGCCGCGGTGCTCAAAGCCTTTTGCGGCGAACATGGCGGGATTACCTGTACGTCCTCCAATGCGAAGGCGGTGATGGAATGGTCCTGGGTCAGGCGGGAGAAAATCCTCTTCTTTCCGGACGAGCATTTGGGCCGCAATACGGCCAATAAGATGGGGATACCGCGAGAAGAGATGATCGTCTGGGACCCCTATCAACCCAACGGGGGCAATACACGTGAGGCGATCAAACGCGCGAAGTTGATTCTCTGGAAGGGCCATTGCAGTGTGCACCAGATGTTTCAACCTGTGCATGTGGACAATTTCCGCAAGCAGTATCCAGACGGGAAGGTGATCGTCCATCCAGAATGCCACGAGGATGTCGTCAATAAGGCAGACCTGTCCGGGTCCACGGAATTGATTATCCGCACGGTGACGGCGGCGCCAGCCGGGACGGCCTGGGCGGTGGGAACGGAATTGAACCTGGTCAACCGATTGAAGCGAGACCTTACCGATAAGAAGATTTTCTTCCTCTCCTCCACGGTCTGCCAGTGTGCGACGATGTTCCGGATCGATGGAGCCCATCTCTGCTGGGCGATGGAAAACCTTGCCGACGGCCACGTTGTGAACCATATCGTTGTTTCAGATGACGAGAAGCACTGGGCGAAGATCGCGCTCGACCGCATGATGGCCGTGAGTTAGCGGGATCGTGAAAAACGCCTCCAGCTTCGTTCTCGCATCCCTCACATGCTCAACGTACCGCAAGGGTACGCCTTGCATGTTCGCTCGCGGCGGTCTTGCCGGCAGACGTTTTTGACGATCCCGCATAAGAGCTGAGGACTGGTGCCTCGGCTGCCATTCCGGTATATTCCTACCCCTGATTCCCATCACGTTCTAAGATTTTCGCGAAAGACCAGATAGGCTTATGGATTACAAGGCCACACTCAATCTCCCTAAAACTGATTTCCCCATGAAGGCGAACCTGCCGCAGCGAGAGCCTGAACTCCTGGCCTCGTGGGAGCAGGAACGGTTGTACGAACAGATTCAGGAGGCGGGGAAGGGCCGGCCACTATACGTTTTGCACGATGGGCCGCCCTATGCCAATGGCCGCATTCACATTGGTCACGCGCTGAACAAGATCCTCAAAGACATCATCATCAAATCCAAGACGATGGCGGGCTACCAGGTGCCCTATGTGCCAGGGTGGGATTGCCATGGCCTTCCGATCGAACATCAAGTCCTCAAAGAACTCGGTGACAAGAAAAAGACGCTGGATACTCCGGCCATCCGTAAGCTCTGCCGGGAGTATGCGGAGAAGTTTTACACGATTCAGCGTGAGGAGTTTCAACGGCTTGGCATCTTGGGTGATTGGCAGAATCCTTATCTCACGATGAATCCTGGCTATGAGGCCACGATCATTCGTGAGTTCGGTAAATTCGTGGAGCGGGGTGGCGTCTATAAGGGACTGAAGCCGGTGCTCTGGTGCACGGCGGACCAAACCGCCCTTGCCGAGGCGGAAGTCGAATACGAAGATCACACCTCTCCCTCGATCTATGTGAAGTTTCCGTTGGTCACGTCTCCCACGGTGCTCAGCAAGACGTTCCCCGACATCTCGTTCCCCGTCGGTATCAAGTTGGTCTCCGTCGTCATCTGGACAACCACCCCATGGACACTCCCGGCCAATCAAGCGGTCTGTCTCCATGGCGATATCGACTATGCGTTTGTCCAGGTCGGCGACGAGGTGTTGATCGTTGCGGAGAAACTTCTTGAGAGCGTGATGAAGGCCTGCCGGCTCGAAGGGGCCCGCCTGTTCGGGGTGAAGAAGGGGCGCGAAGGATTCGAAGGGATCGAGACGCAACGGCCCCTGACTACCGGCCTGTCACCGATTCTGCTCGGCGACTTCGTGACCCTCGATCAGGGAACCGGCTGTGTCCATATTGCGCCGGGTCACGGCATGGAAGACTACATCCTCGTCCTTGAACACAATGCCAAGGCGTCATCGGGAGAAAAGTTGGAGATTCTGGCGCCGGTCGACAACGGCGGGCGGTTTACTGACGTGGTGAAAGAGTTTGCCGGCCAGCATGTGTTGAAGGCGAATCAGAAGATTGTGGAGTTCCTGCAGGCCAACGGACGTTTGCTCGGCCATGGGTTGTTGAACCACTCCTATCCGCACTGTTGGCGCTGCAAGAATCCCGTCATCTTCCGCGCCACCGAACAGTGGTTTGTGTCGATGGAGACGAACGATCTTCGGAAAGAGGCGTTGGCGGAGATCGACCGGGTCCGTTGGATTCCAGCCTATGGCCGTGATCGGATCAACGGGATGATTGAGAACCGCCCCGATTGGTGCTTGTCACGTCAGCGGGTTTGGGGCGTGCCGATTCCCGGTTTCACCTGTATCGTGTGCCGGTCTGTGCTGGCCGATCCACCCGTGATCGAACACCTTGCAACGTTGATGGAATCTAAAGGGGCCGATGTGTGGTTTGAGCATTCGGCTGCCGAGCTGTTGCCCAAGGGCACGACCTGTCCGAAGTGCGGCGGGGCGGCATTCGAAAAAGAACGGGATATTCTCGACGTATGGTTCGAGTCGGGCGTCAGTTATGCCGCGGTGTTGAAATCACGAAAGTGGTGGCCGGCCGATCTCTATCTCGAAGGGTCGGATCAGCATCGAGGCTGGTTCCATAGTGCCTTGTTGGCCGGCGTGGTCACGGATCGTCGCGCGCCATATAAAGCAGTCCTGACTCACGGTTTTGTTCTCGATGGGCAGGGCAAGAAGATGTCCAAGTCGGCGGGGAACGTCGTCGCGCCGCAGGACGTGATCAAACAATCTGGTGCAGAGATCTTGCGTCTGTGGGTCTCGGCGCAGGATTATCGAGATGATCTTCGGATTTCTCCTGAAATCCTAACCCATCTCATCGAGGCCTATCGAAAGATTCGGAATACCTGCCGCTTTCTGCTGAGTAATCTGTACGACTTCGATCCGGATAAGGACCGAGTCCCCTATGAACAGTTGCCTGAATTGGATCGTTGGGCGATGCATCGGCTCAGCGAGCTGATCCCTCGGGTCAGGAAATCCTATGACGACTTTGAGTTTCATACGATCTTTCACGCACTCAATAACTTCTGCTCGGTGGATCTGAGTTCCGTCTATCTCGATATTCTGAAGGATCGTCTATACACGTTCCGGGCGGATTCGCCCTTGCGTCGGGGATCGCAGACGGTGCTCTTCGAGATCGTTGTCGCCATGACGAAGCTGATGGCCCCAGTGTTGAGCTTTACGGCAGAAGAAATCTGGCGGACCTTGGCCGCGCAGCCAGGAGGGCGTCTCGGAGTGAGCAGCGTCCATCTGAGCGCATTTCCGGAAGTCCATCCCCAATGGCAGGATGTTGCGCTGGCCCAGCGATGGGAGCGGCTCTTGGGCTATCGCACGCAGGTGCAGGGTGTGTTGGAGGGAAGTCGGCGCGATAAAACGATTGGATCATCGTTGGAGGCGACGGTGGAACTTCGAGCCGATGCTGACACCTACGAGTTTCTTCAGCCCTATCAAAAAGACCTGACCACGCTCTTCATCGTCTCGCAGGTCACACTAAACGCCAATGGTGAGGCAAAAATCCCGCTGACGATTACGGCAACAAAGTCCTCCTTCGGAAAATGCGAACGCTGTTGGAACTATCGTGACGCGGTGGGGAAAGATCGGAACCACCCTACGTTGTGCGAGCGTTGCGTGGAGGCGGTGCAGTGATGCGAGGGCCCTTGCGTTATCTGCTCCTGGCGTTGCTCAGTGGCACGATTGTGGCAATCGATCAGGCGACGAAGCTGTCCATCATGCAGTCGATGCGACTGAATGAATCCATCCCGATCGTTCCCAATCTTTTTAGCCTGACCTATATCCGCAATCCCGGTGCGGCCTTTGGGTTGCTGGCCGGCAGCAGCGATGCCTTTCGTATGGTGTTCTTTGGGGTCACGTCGCTGTTCGCTCTGGCCCTGCTGGGGACGATTCTCTTCCGGTTGCCGAAGAAAGATTGGATGGGGCAGCTCAGTATTGCCGGAATTCTTGGAGGGGCGATCGGGAATTTGATCGATCGATTACGATATGGCGAGGTGATTGATTTTTTCGATGTCTATGTGGACTCCTACCATTGGCCTGCCTTCAATGTCGCCGACTCGGCGATCAGTGTAGGGGTCGTGTTCTTGATCATCCACTTCGCTTTTGAGAAAAAAGACGTGCCTCTCCTCCCGCACGAATCTCCGCCTGCTTCTTAGCAGGATGCTGAAAAATGAAAGAAAGGGTAGCCTGGTCGTCCTCCTGCTCGCGGAACGCGCACGCTCGGAAGGTGCGCGTTCGACGCGCGCAATCGAGGATCGACCAGGCCACCCTTTCGAGATAGTGTGAAAAACCGCTGCGGCCTTGCTGGACGGCCTTTTTGAGCATCCTGCGGGATGGTGTTCTGTTGCTCAGGACATCCAACCCAGTTGATTCCCAGGATTCCCAGCGAGCCGACACCACTTTCCTTCAGCCTGCTAGGTCGAGAGGGTGATGATAAATCCGCCCTGCTCTCGGAATTGACGCTGCTGCTCTGGGGAAAACATCACGAGCGGTTCGGTGTGGCAGAACTGACATTCTTTTACAGTCACGGGCACGTCGCCCTCTCCAATGCTGGCCAGATGCTGCTTGGCGAGGGTCAGCGCTGTCGCCTCATCAGTCGTCATCACGTCGAAGTGCAGCAGTCGCTTTGTACCCTTCACCCACGTGTCGAAGACATGTACCGTGTCTGATTTAGACTGAGCCATCGTGCGATGCCCTCCTTTGTCGTGCGTCTAAAAAAATATTACGATCAGGCTGATTACTTCCCCGGTCATGGAGCCCATAGAAACTGATCATCGGTGAACAGCAGCTGTAGAATAACTGAAATCCCCGGCACCTGTCCAATGACTCGCCGCGTTTGCTTGGGAGCGTGAGGGAGACAAGCAAGACGTGCGCGATAGGCACGATTCGAGAAGATGAAACTTCCAGCCCGTCTCGCTTTTCTCGCGAGTCTCACGCGAAGAACCGTCATGAATAATGCGGGCTAGAAGCCGAAGATATAGAAAACGGCGATGCCCATGAGGATTCGGTAGTAGGCAAACGGTCTGAGTGTATGGCGTTTCACAAACGAGAGAAAGGCTGCAATCACAACCCAGGCGACAATGAACGATACGACCATCCCGATCCCGAGCGCAAAATAATCCTCTTGTCGAAACACGTCTCGAGATTTCCACATTTGATAGCATGTCGCCACGATCAGGGTTGGAAGGGCGAGAAAGAACGAGTACTCCGTCGCGACTTTCCGATCCAGTCCTACGAGGAGCCCTCCGATGATCGTGGAGCCGGATCGTGACATCCCGGGGAGTAATGAAGCACACTGAGCCACGCCGATCCAGAATGCGGTTGTGAGGCGCACTTGTTCGAGTTGGTGGATCTTTGCCTGGTCACGGCGGGCTTCGACTGCGAGAATAATCAGGCCCCCGACGATGGAGGAGGCCGCCACAGTTTGCGGCGTGAAGAGATGGCCTTTGATCCAGCTATGGGTGAGAAATCCGATCGCGGCGGCCGGCAAGAAAGCGAGACCGAGTCCAATGAGAAACCAGAGGTTCTGGTGAGTGGCCCAGGAGGCGATCAGGATTTTCGACCATGGGGTCGTCCCACGTGCTCGGATCATCGCGGAGATGTCCTGCTGTTCCCGGCTGGCTTGTCCAATCATGGACACGAGCTTGTGCCGCTCGTAGGCGATGACGGCCAAGATGGCGCCAAGTTGGATCGAAATTTCCGCGCTGGCAGCAAGGTCTCCCTCAAACCCTAGAATATGGCCAACGAGAATGAGGTGACCGGTCGACGAGACGGGCAGAAACTCTGTCAGTCCCTCCACGATGCCTAAGATCGTGGCGAGACCAGGACCCCACTCATTCATGCGATGTCTTTCTGAGATTAGGTTGTCCGCCCAGACGGCGAGTCTCAGGCATATTCACAAAGTGGCGGTAGCCCGTCAAGCCCGAGAGGAATCTTCGCAGCCCTTCACGACGATCTATGAGAGCAGAGGACCTCAAACCTGTTGACAAAATGGAAAGCTTGACATACACCAAATACGGAGCGTAGAGGTGTTGTCCTGCACTCTCATCCTTGTCAGGTCTGTTGGATGAAAGAGCTGGGGGCGGCATCGATTGCAGGTACCACGCACAGTGAGGGGAGGCACGCATGAAATTTGGATGGATGGCGGCGATCGTGATGATCGGCGCAGTCTCAATGGTCGGCTGTGTCAGTCAATCGAAGTATGAAGAGGCGATGGTCGACGTCGATTCGGCCAAGTCCGAGTTGGCCTTGGCTCGTACGCAAAAGAATGCGTTGGAGCAACAAGTCAGGACGCTCAAGGACCTCAATGTGAAATTCGGGAGTGAAGCCCAGCTCGCCAGGGATGAGCTTGAACGTATTCAACATGGCCGTGACAAGGAACGCGGCGGTGTCGAGGATCGGGCCAAGGAACTCGAAGCGCATATGAGGCAGCTCTCTGCTCAGAATCGGGCCCTGCGTCATGAGTCCGAGGATGTGAAGCGGCATAACGACACGCTGAAATCCTTGGTGGCTCGCTATCAAAAAGAGTTAAAAGATCAGTCACGTTCCGCGACAGGGGTTCCGCCACCGTCTGTGTCGTCCGTGAGTCCCGGTCCATCAGGGACGTCCGCTCCCTCAGCGATGAAGGACCCTCAACCCCTGTCTTCTTCCATGAATATGAATAAGGCATCTGCCGGTGATATGGTGCTCGTGCTTGGTCTCTCCAAAGATGTGGCGGATCGTATTGTGACGAATCGTCCGTATCGGGTGAAGGGTGAGTTGGTTGCCAAGAACGTATTGCCCAAGGAAACATTTGATTTGATCAAGGAGCGTAT
>JANYBU010000190.1 GCA_025360665.1 Nitrospira sp. | reverse complement strand
GTCAGCACCCCGATAATCCATCCCGTCATCACGAGATTCAAGACGAACGGAACCAGCCACAGCCCGATCACGAAGATGTTGTACGAATAGAACAGACCCGCGCAAACGACCATCACCACAGACACAGCGATCACCTTGAAGACGCTCATCACCATCGTCGCGGCAAGGAACTCGCTCGGCTTGAGCGGACTGGCAAACAAGTTCATGAGATTTCTCGACCAGATCTCCTCCAAGAACGAAATTGTAATCCCCTGCTGGGCTCGGAACAGCACATCCCACAGGATCAATGCCCCCAAAAAGAACGTGACCGCCCCCGGAATCTGTCCCTGGAATTTCATGAGGTAGACCGTAATGAATCCCCAGATGACCAGGTCCAGAAACGGCCAATAGAAGATTTCCATCATGCGAGGCAAACTGCGCCGGTAGAGGTACACATGTCTCGCCACCAGCGCATGGATTCGATGCACCTTCATCGTTCCCTTTTCCCCTTCCCCACTCTGGTTGGCAAGAGCCTCTTCTCCGAGGAGGAACCGAGTAGGAGGTTCCTGACTGCGCGCGTCCAACGAGGGCCTTCTCAGGCCGCGCGTTGCGCGAGCAAAATGAACTTCCTACCCGGTTCCCTCCTCCTCTATTTTTCTCTGGCCAACTTCACAAACACTTCTTCCAGATCCGCCTGCCCAAACCGCGCCACAATCTCCTGCGCCGTCCCCTCTGCCACAATCTTTCCCCGTTGGAGGAAGATGATCCGATCCGTCATCTCTTCCATCTCATGCATGTTGTGCGATGTATAGAGCACACTTAAGCCGGATGATCGTCGCTCCTCCTTGAGAAAGCTCCGAATCTTTTGCGCGATATCGGGATCGAGACTCGCGGTCGGTTCATCGAGGAACAGAATCTTCGGTTCGGTCAAAAAGGCTTTGGCGAGTCCAAGGCGAGTACTCTGACCGGAGGACAGCTTGCGCGTGATCTTGTGTCGAAACTCCTCCATCTCAAACCGCTTCACGATGTCATTGACCCGTTCTTGGATCTGAGGCAGACCGTACAGCCTCGCAATCACCCAAAGGTTCTCCTCGACCGTGAGCGCCTGCGGCATGGAAACATAGGTCGAAGAAAAGTTCACTTGTTGCAAAATGGCCTCACGATGCGTCTCCAGATTGAGCCCGAACATTTGAATGGAGCCGGAGGTCGGCGTCACCAACCCGAGCAGCATCTGAATCGTGGTGGTTTTCCCCGCCCCGTTCGGGCCGAGCAATCCAAGAATTTCTCCCGGTCTGATGTCGAATGAAATATCGTTGACTGCGACGAACTCGCCGAACCGTTTCACCAGATGTTGGACGTGCAGGACGGGTGTGGACATGGACAATCAGCGGTTTAGTTGAAAAGCAGCGCGTTGCTGATCTTTTCGTGGAGATGGCAGGTTTCGCATTTCCGGCTCACGATCTTTCTCTCATGCTCCGTCTTCCCGTCGTGGCATCGGAAGCAATCCGTGAGGACCTTTGTCCGTATGTACGAGCCCTCCGGATGGTAGGGTACCACCGCTTGGCGTCGGCCGAAAGGTGCCCGCGCGGCATGACGATCGGATAGCCTTTGATCGGCTGCTCGTGCACGACCCAGGAATGGCACGTCGTACAGCCCTCCCCTTAGCCGCGCTTCGTAAAGGCATCGATATGTTTGCGATGGCTCATGGTAAGACCGACCTCCTTAACCGACGGCGGCAGATCGCGCGGAGCCACCTCAGATACCCGAAGAATGTTCCGATGACAACTCAAGTAAATCGCGGAGTCGACTTTCGCCTCCAGATTATGGGAATCGGTCGGAGTGCCGAACAGGTGGCGCGCCACATCCTTCGTCCCGGCCCAAGCTTTATCGCGCAGCCAGCCCTCAATGCCCGGTCGCACGTGGCAGGCGACACAGATCACCTCTCGATGCGAGGGTTTCGCCCAACTCTCATACGAGTGCGCGATGGTATGACAACCGGCACAGAATGTCGGGTGACTCGTGTATAGGGATGGCACCAGCAACGAGAGCTAGGACGATTATCGCTTTAGGTTTCCAACCCATGCTCCGCACGAGACTGCGATCTTGGGAACTGCTTCATGATCAAGGCGGCCACGCCGACAACATCGTCCAGGCCGAACAGCGGAATGTGTAGATCGACGGGCTGGTCCGATACCACCGCGAGCAGCCCTTCCATGGAAACAGGGATTTCTCCGATCTGCTCACGGACGATGACAATCTTCGGATACCCTTCGTGTTTCCATCCTTCGGCAATGATCAGATCATAGGTGTGATCGAGAAACTGATCCCGCACGTCTTCGACATTCATCTGATCGGGCACATCGGCAAACATCGCCATACTGCCCTTGGAGAGCACCATCACGCTGCTGGCGCCGGCCCGCTTGTGGCGCCAGCTATCTTTCCCTTCCGTATCGAGATCGAACCCATGTCCGGCATGCTTCACCGTCGCCACCTTGTAGCCGGCCCGGACCAACTCAGGAATCACGCGCTCGATCAGCGTGGTTTTTCCGCTGTTCGACCGACCGACAAACGAGACAATAGGTACGGCCATAAAAAGGGGGTCCTTCGTTACGCGTCACGGGTCGATCGTGAATGGACACCCACACTGCCCTGCTCACCGCTTCCTCCGCTGCCTCAGCAACAGGAGGGGTGCGGCCCGCTCATCTGAACAGAATCTGAGTGGCTGGCCCAGGCTTCGCCACTCAGCAATTGAACCGACACTAGATTGCCGGGGTCCACTCGTTCAACTTCAACGGGGATGTCGATCAAACAATTGGCCTTCACCATCGAGGTCAACATCCCAGACCCCTGAGCGCCGGTCGTTCGAACCTTAAAGACACCCCCTTCTTGCGTGAGCACACCGCGCAGAAAGTGGCGCCGGTCCGTCCGTTTGGAAAACTTCTCCTGAAAGATCGCCTGCACGACCGGCCGACCGTAGCTCCGGTGTCCGCTCATTTTAAGCATCGCCGGCCGCACCAGCTGCTCAAACGTCACCATGGAGGACACGGGATTCCCCGGCAAGCCGAAGGCCAGCTTACCCTGAATCTTGCCGAAGGCGAGGGGCTGCCCCGGCCTGATCGCCAGCTTCCAGAAATTCATTTCTGCGCCCAGTTCGTTGAAGACCGCCTTCGTGAAATCGTAATCGCCCATTGACACGCCACCGGACAGCACCAAAATATCCGCCGTCAGTCCATGCGAAATCTTTTCCTTCAGCGCCGCAGGCGTATCTCGCGCAATCCCCAGCAACAGGGGAATGCCACCCGCCTCCCGGACCGCTGCCGCAATCCCATAGCTATTGGAGTTGATGATTTTTTCTTCGCTGAACCGCTCGTCCAAATCCGCCAATTCGTCACCGGTCGAAAGGATCGCCACACGGGGTCGTTGATAGGCAAAGATAAACGACTTGGCGAGGATCGCCAGCATCCCTGCTTCACCAGGCCGAATCTGGGTCCCCTTGGCGATGATGCATTCACCCTTCTTGACGTCCTCTCCTTGAGGGCGAATGTTGGCGCCTTGTTGTTCCGGCTTGAAGACACGAACGGAATCCGGTGTATGCTCCGTGTCTTCGACCTTCAAGACCGTGTCCGCCCCCTTCGGGAGGGGGGCCCCGGTCATGATGCGAATCGCTTGCCCCGCACCGACGGACTTTGAAGGCATCTTGCCTGCAGCCACATCTTCGATCACCGTGAGCGTCACCGGTTTCTGAATCGCATGCTCCTGCTTGATATCGTCCCACCGCACCGCAAACCCGTCCATCGCACTGTTGTCCCAGGGTGGATTATCCCGTTCCGCCACGATGTCCTCGCCGAGGACACGGCCAAGGGCGTCGAGGATCGAAATCTTCTCCAACCCCAGAGTGGGCGTGGCCTCCAACACGATCCGCTGCGCTTCTTGTAGTTGCGTGAGCCCCTCTATCGCGTCTGTGGCCTTCACAGTCTCTCCTTCATCAGTGCGCCTGCCGGGGCACGCTTTTCAGGAGCGACCCGCTCTTCTTGCAGAACGCTTCGACCTTATTCGCAATCTCGTGATAGCACTCGGCCGTGGGCGTATCGGAATTGAACATCGCAAATGGCTCACCGGCGTCAGACTGGATCACGACGTCGGGATCGAGCGGAATGCGCCCGAGAAAAGGCACGCCCATATCATGGGCCGCGGCTTCCCCGCCACCCTTGCGGAACACCTCGATCTGGTTGTGACAATGGGGGCACTCCAACCCGCTCATGTTTTCGACAATCCCGATGATCGGCACCTCGCTATCTTTGCAGAACGTCACCGACTTGCGGGAGTCCAGCAAGGCCACTTCCTGCGGCGTCGTCACGATCACGGCGCCGCTGACATTACCGAGCAGATCGATGGTCGTCACCGATTCATTACCGGTTCCTGGAGGCAAGTCCACAAACAAGAAATTGAGATCCTGCCACTCGACACCGCCCAAGAGTTGGTTGATGAACTCATACTTGTACGCATCGCGCCAGATGATCGGATCGTCCGAATTCTGCAACAAGAAGGACATCGAGGCGATCTTGAGGTTATACGCCTGAAACGGAATGATCCCGCCTGAGCTGCTGATCTTGAGCTTCTGACCTTCGGCCCCCACCATCTTCGGAATGTTCGGGCCATGGATATCCATGTCGCAAATGCCGACATGCCACCCTTTGAGCGCGAGACTTATGGCGAGGTTCGTCGTACAGGTACTCTTTCCGACTCCACCCTTGTTGCTCATGATGAGCACTTTGTATTCGATCCGCTCCATCCGTTTGGCCACCAACCAGCGACTGTGCCCTTCCTTGTCCTTCTGACAGGTTTCGTTCTCGTCGCAGATCGCGCAGGCCCACATGTATACGCAGGCATCGCTGCCGCCGGAGCTGGGAGGTTGAATGACATTCAATTCACGAGCCATGTGTCTTCCTTCTCTAACACGTGCCGCCCAATCTGCGTGCTCTCGTTATCGCGGTCGACCTTTCGGCACGCCGACGTAGTCGCCCTCTCCCACATTGGGCAGTCCCGACGACGGCACCTTGCCGGTGCCAGCCGCTGCAGTGACCACGGCCGGCACCGCCGACCCTTCCGCTACCGGCTTCTTCTTGTTGAAAAATCCTGCGCTCACAATACCGATTTCGTAGAATATATACATCGGCAAGGCCATGAGACATTGGTTGAAGGGATCGGGCGTGGGGGTAAGGATTGCGGCAAAGATGAACGACCCCAGCAGGGCCCACTTGCGATACCGCTTCAGAAATGGCGCGTCGACCCACCCGAGCTTCGCCATGAGAGTGATCGCGAGCGGCACTTCGAAAATCAGCCCGAACACCAGCAGGAACCACAGGGAAAATCCGACGTACTGGGCAATAGAGATCTGGGGAACGAAGCCGGCGTTGACGCCATAGGACACCAAAAAATTCAGCGCAAACGGAAGCACGAAGAAAAAGGAAAAGCCCACCCCTGCGTAAAAGGCCACGGTGCTCAACAGCACAAACGGCGCGACAAACCGCCGTTCCTGGGCATGGAGGCCCGGAACGACAAATTGCCAGACTTCCAACAAAAGATATGGGGTCACAGCGACGAGGGCAAAGAGCCCGGCCACCTTGACGCTTTGCCACAAGGCTTCAGCCGGCGCGAGAAAGACGAACGGAACGGTCGGCAGATCGGTCGGCACCCACGACAGGGAGCCCAACGCAAACATGTTCTGGAGGGGAATGCGAAGCCACTTGACCAACATGTCGGCATAGAAAAATGTGCCGACGAACACCACGGCGGTGATGATCACCGCGCGCGTCAGCCGGACCTGGAGCTCCACGAGGTGCTCCATCACCGGCATTTTCTTATCTTCCAGCGGCTTGAAAATCGTGTCTTGCAGCCACTGGTTGAGTGAGTTCAAGCCGTCGAACATACGAACCGTTCATCCGATGGCTAGCCGCGACCGCTCGAATGCCGAGCGGTCACGGCCAGTGTCATGCGTGTTACTTGGGATTGACCGCGACAAACAGGTTATTTCCCTGCCGGCTCAGGAGCAGGACGGCCAACTCGTCTTTCTTCAACTTACTCGAGGTTTTCTGGTAGTCTTCGAGCGTCTTCACGACTTCGTGGTTCACTTCCTGAATCACGTCACCACGCTGCAGACCCGCCGCTTCCGCAGGGCCACCACTCTCGACCGACGTCACGACCACACCCGTCATCTTCGCCGGAATGTTCAATTGACTCATCGTGGCCGCATCCAACCCCTGCACACGGAGAGAGGCCAAAACATTATCCGGCGGCTTCACCGTCTCGACCGGTTCCTTGGGAGCTGACGGCTCCTTCTTCGCCAACATTTCATCCGTCGGTCGCTCCGCCACCTTCACGGCAATGGTCTGTTCCTTACCGTCTCGCAACACCTTCACCTGCGCATCCTTGCCGACCATCGTGCGCGCGACGAGGTTTCGCAACTGACTCACGTTTTGGACTTCTTTCCCGTTGAACGCAATCACCACATCGCCGCGCTTCATACCCGCAGTATAGGAAGGGCCGTTCTCATTCACATCACTGATAAGTACCCCTTTGCGCTGTTCCGGAAGCTTAAAGGATTTAGCCAAGGCCGGTGTGATCTCTTGAATCGCGACACCCATCCAGCCACGCACGACCTTGCCGGTCTTCTGCAGACTGTCAACGATATCCAACGCGATACTGCTGGGAATGGCAAATCCAATCCCCTCCGACCCGCCAGTCCTTGAGAAGATGGCCGTATTGATCCCAATGAGTTCGCCGCTCACATTGACCAACGCCCCGCCGGAATTACCTGGATTAATTGCGGCGTCGGTCTGGATGAAATCTTCATAGTCTGCAATGCCGACGTTGCCGCGTCCCAAGGCACTGATGATGCCCAGGGTCACGGTGGAACTCAGTCCGAACGGACTGCCGACTGCCAACACAAGATCGCCGACCTGCAATTTCTCATACTCAGCCCATTTTAAGGCTGGGAGGTCCTTCGCCTCGATCTTGACCACGGCCAAGTCCGTCTTCGGATCAGTTCCCACCACTTTCGCGCTGAACTCACGTCGATCGCTGAGCGTGACGGTGATCTGCGTGGCGCCTTCGACGACGTGGTTG
>JANYBU010000169.1 GCA_025360665.1 Nitrospira sp. | reverse complement strand
GGTTCTTCATGCGGCGACTCTGCGCCAGAACCTGCACCAGTTTCAAGCGGTGGGGAACGCCTGGAACGCCGCCTCAAACAAGGCGTTCACATAGGATCGGACCACAGAAGGACCCACTGTGATCCGCGAAGACCCCTTTTTTTTAACAGCCTGCGTGTGAAAAAATGCCGCCCTCTTCGTCCGTCGTTCATGAATCGTGGGCGAGACAAACAAGACGTGCTCGACAGGCGCGCCTCGCGAAGATGAAACTTCAGACCCGTCCCGCTTTTCGCGCAGGTCTCGCGAGTCACGCGCGAATAACGAGATACGCTTCGCGGGTGTCGAGAGCGCCGACTAGGGAAAGGCAGTCCCTGGGCCTGAGGCTGTCTTGGCAGCCTCAGGGCGGGCGGGGAGAAGACCGACTTTTTTTTTGCAGCCTGCTACAGCGCACGACCAAATATGCCGATATTTAAACCAAGATGGGTATCGATTTCCGGACTGAGTTCCAGCGGCCACCATTTTTTCAAAAAACCTGCTAAAGTTATTTTATGGCAGCTGTATCGCAGAAGACCTCGACCAGGAAATCCTGCCCTCTCCGCAAGAGGCTCCTCGACGTGCGGGGCAGCCTCTTGGGTCTCCATAAGGCCCTGATTCTCGCAGAGCAAGTAACCTACGAACGCATCAATGGCCGTGTCGCGTCAACCAGCCAACTGCTCCAGTTGGTATTGAACGATCCTTGGTTTACCTGGCTTCACCCCTTATCTCAGCTGGTGATTCGTATCGATGAACTCATGGATGACGAGTCCGAGCTCTCGCTTATTGAGGTGGAGCACTTCCTGATAGAAGCCCGAGCCCTTATCCGTCCTTCGGAGGAAGGTGACGGTTTCGGACGAAGTTACTACGAAGCCCTTCAGCGTGAGCCCGACGTCATCTTCTCCCACGTTGAAGTCAAGAAACTCCTGACCAATGTCGCCGCAGAATCCTCGCGGCCCCTCGCCTGACATCTGGCTACCATGTCCCCTCGCCCTTCCAGAGAGCAAGACAGTGACCGGCTCACGAGGAGCCAGCCGCCTTTCCTGGGATTGAGACGCTCTCTTTCTTTCTTGGCAAACCCCCTAAGTCTGACAGGCCATAAGAAACGTGCCTCCCCAGCCGCCATCGGGAAAAAATTGCCTAACAGGCCCGGCAGCTTGCGTCTCACCGCTCACGTCCGTTGCTCACGGATCAAGTTTTCCTCGCCTCTACCGATACGCACTGTAAGCTAGTAAGAGGAGATAGACCATGCAACCACGATGTCGCCTTCGAGTTCCAGTCGGCTACCCTGCAAGTATCCAAAGCGATACCTGTGCCGGAGAAGGGGTCTTGCTGGACCTCTCGCCCACGGGCTGCAGGATGCGCAGCGACATCGCGCTGAATGCGGGAACCTATCTCGCGCTGCAGATTGCTATTGCTCAGGAACGAAGCCCCCTGGCCGTGGAAGTATCGGTGGTTCGCTGGTGTAAAGACGGCCACTTTGGAGTGGAGTTTCTTCGGTACAGTCAGGGAGACCGTGAACGAGTCACAAGTCTTGTAGCGGCCCTGCCACCGACGGTAATACCCGCCCATCCTGATTACGCGACAGCGACGCTCACCGCCGTCGGCTCGTAACGGATGCTGAAAAAGTCGTCAGCGTCGTTCTCGCATCGTTCAGATCCTCAACGGGGACCCGGCCGCCTCACCACTCGGCGGCGCGCACAGACTTGGTGCTCCTTATTCGTCGCACCGTGCGCCCCAGAGGGTACGCCTCCGGTCTTCACTCGCTGCGGCCTTGCTGAACGGCCTTTTTGATCATCCTGCGCGGTTTTCTCCTGTTGTTTCATACGTGAAAATTAGTGACCTAGTAGCGTGTATTCATCGTTCTTCCACAGCCTGCTAATCTTTTCTGACACAGAAACTCTTTCCATAGCGGAACGTCCGTATCTCATGAGCCGTGAAACGCGAGAAAGGCGCGATCCGAAGTTCGACGTTCGGAGTTCAAAGCGCCGAAATGGTTTCCGCGCAATCTCCCTCACAATCCCAAAACACGAAGGCGGTCGGCCCATGAAGGACCGACCGCCTTGTTTCGAGCGTATGTCGCCCGCGTGACGCTATCGATTAGTTTTACTCGTGTTTGTCGCCACCCTCATGCTTGTCCTTGTCCTTGTGCTTGCCTTTGGCTTTATGTTTCCCCTTCATTTCTTTCTTACCCTCAGCCTTCGGCGCTTCCGCAGCCGCCGGAGCTGGTGCTGTGACCGCTGGGGCTGGGGCGGGAGCTGGCGCGGGCGTTTCAGCGAACACGCTGGTGAATGTCAATAGGACTGCGGCTGCCGTGAACGTCGATACTGTTCTGATCATGTCGATCCTCCCATGGTTGATGTCTGTGTTGCGGTGGGACTTACCCTCCGCTTGTCGTAAGTATCTCACGCAAGCAGGATGCCACCAATAGGCCTGACTATTACCATACTTTGTGAGCAATTGCGCGGTTATTCTAAAAGTCTCGGCTAGACCACCCGGCTGTCTGTGGCAAAATAGCTATCTCCCCAGCCATCCCGCCCCAGCGCCAGGACCGGCTACAGCCGCTCTTCATCGAGTTCAATGACGTCGACCCAGGTATGGACAGGAGGGAGAGACGCGACCGGCACGCCGCGTTTGGTAGCGATGTCTTGCAGGCGGCCCTGAAAGCGCTGATGAGCAGCAGCATCTTTGGGACCGGAAGACAAAAGACCCTGGCTCCATTGCGCGATCTCTTGGTCAGACGGCTTTCGACTGTTGGCCTTCACCCAGACGAGCAAATCCTCATCCGTTCCGCCGGCCAACACCAACGGCTCAAACGATTTCGGATCGATCTGCAGAAAATCAACCAGGTACTTATCGAACCCCACCGTGATGTAGTTGTAGTCCTGAATCTTGCCCGCACTCCGCAAGCGAATCTTATCGATGAACCGCCCCAAGTGGGCAATGCCACCGAGCAGGGCTTTGGGGCTTCGGGGATACTTCATCATCTCAGCTTTCTCCGGACGATTATCTTGCTTGATCTTCAGGCCTTGCCCCGCGAGACCCAATAGCCAGGCTTGCGTTTCAGATGCATGACAGCTGCTATATAGATCACTTTCCCTTCGACAGCATAGATGATGCCATAGGGAAACCTCTGAAGGAGATAGCGTCGGAATCTCCCTTTCAGGATGCGCCACACGGTGGGATGTTGCTGAATCTGTTCGAAGGCTGATTCAACCGAGTCCACGAACTCTTGTCCCAGC
>JANYBU010000159.1 GCA_025360665.1 Nitrospira sp. | reverse complement strand
CGATTCGAACGCGGCCCCTTTCAGTTTCTGTTCCGCAACGGATTCGAACTCGTTCAGGGCCTTGAGAATCTTCGTCCTCTGCTCCTCGAACGTGTCGCGGGCGTCCGCTTTGCCGAGGGCCAATTGCACTTGAAGATGTTCAAGCTTGGCCTGCACTTCACTCTTCGCCTGCTCTGCCATCTCCTTCGACTTCTGCACGTCGGCCTGGACCTGCTTGAGCAGATCCCGCAGCTGTTGCTTGCGCTGCTCCAGCCGCTGCAGCGCCTGATCTTTCGTCTGGGTCAGTTGCGCCTCCAGCGCCAGGGCCTGGTGCTCCAACGCATCCAACTTCTTGTCGAGCGACGCTCTGAGTTCCTTGATTCGCGACATGGGGCCCTCCTCTGTGTGAAATGGAAAACACTAACCGGCTACGATCTGCCGAGCGTGGCATTACATCATCGTCGGGTAGAAAAAAGAAGCCCGAAGATCGGCAGATCCCTTCTCGCCAACAGGCCTGCCACCGCTGACCGGAGGAAGAAACTGCTTGATCGTCTCCAGAATCTTTCTCGAACGAACCTCGTCACTGGTGTGACCCACGCGAATGGTCGCCAGGGTCCGGGACTCTCCCATGGACTCCAGGGAAATCCAGATAGACGTGTGATCGGCGAACTCCGATTTCATATGGGCGGACAGGGCATCGGCCTGGTCCTCCGACAGCGTCAATCCCAACTCCTTCATCTCGGTCAGCGCGGCCCCATGGACAGTGGGCACGTCATAACTGAGCTCCTCCGTTAGTTTGCCCCTGACATAGGCAACGCCGGCGGCTCCCCCCGTCGCACCGACGACCAGGGGGATGCAGCCAGAACTGAACACCGCAAGGATGACCCAGATCGCCCATCCCGCCATGACTGTGGTCCGCGGCGACCCTCTAGAAACGTCACGCTTCATATGGCACTTCGCTCCTGTGGTTCATCGGAGAAAGACGACCGGGGAAACAAGCAATGACCGTCAGGTCTTGCACTCACGCCGTGCCAGTGGATGAATCTATTCATGACAGCCCGTGCTGTTTGCGCCCGATGCGACCGTCGACCAAGCAGTTTTCCTCTATAAAATGGTCCCTCCAAGCTTGCTCGTTTCTCTTTAAGAGGGAGCAGCCAGACTGTCCTTCACTGCGCGCATCGGACGAGCACAGTTTCATCGTGCGCGTTCTGCGAGCAAGAAGGATGGTCTGGCGGCTCCCATTCCCTCCTTCCTTCATCAGCATGCTTCATGCCCTTACTAACATCGCGATTTCACATGAGAGAAAGGAAGATTTAGATGCCTTTTGCTACGTTGCCGAGGGAGGACCGTGGTGAAATGCGACAGAGGGGATGACAGGGGCGAAGAACGGGCAGGAGTTGATTGCCAAGCGGAGGGAATTACCTTCGTGCTAGCCGGGACATCGCGAAGGAGACACACATCGTGAGCAGCGCGCCAGTCAATGCCGCAGCCATGTCCTTCTGCGCATCCCACTCATCTCCTTACACTGTCTCTCCTAACCCACAACATTCATGAACGCTTCTGCTGCAATCGCCGATCCGCTGCTATGACGGGCCTACGGCCGGCGGGCTCGCAACGCGGCTCAGCGATTTCGCGACGAACCGTCATGAATGATGCCGGCTAACAGCCACTTCTGCAGAGAGAAGTCAACGTCTCATAAGAACACGGCTGCCCCTTCTTGCTTCCTGTGACGAGATAGCACTGGGGAACCAGTCCCCACTTTCTCAATTCTGAAACTCTCCAGGATTACCGAATCCATTCACTTTTCAGCACAATCTCAACGCGGACACCTGGCATGCTCAATGCGTAACTATTCTTCAGAACTGTCGGCAATCGGCAGCCCGCATGGCTTGTTCAAACGAGAAAAGACCCTTACTTGATGGCATTCACAACTCAAGTATCATCGTCCGCCAGACTTCTGCTGGGGCTGGTCCTCGGGCTGACGTTGCTGTCGTGGGATTCAGATCTGATTGCCTCGGCTTGGGCGGAAGAAGAAGAGTCCCGCTTTTGTCAGGGCTTTCTCTACTGCAAAGAAACCAAGGGAGACACGACCTCCACCCAAGCGTTTTTCTATCTCTATTCGACCGAAGAGCGCGGCACCTATTCGCGGCTCACCGTGATTCCCTTCTATTCGCGCGAACTGGATCCCGCAAAGAACTATTTCCGGCGCAGCGTGCTCTGGCCACTCGGCATTTCCGAACTCAAAGGCGATACCTCCTACTTTCAAATTCTTCCGTTCTATTGGCACGAAGACGACCCGACCCGGCAATATACCGTCCTCATTCCCGTTTATTTCGATTATGCGAAGGGAGACCGGCGCTACACTCATCTGATTCCACTCTACGGACATCATCGGCACGGCGACTACTATCATCGCTATTTTGTTCTGGGCCCGCTTGCGATCGCCACCTACGACAAGCAAACCGATCTGAAGGAGTGGGACGTTCTCTTTCCACTCTTCCACTACAACGCAGACCTCAACGGCTCTGCGACCAGGCTCTTTCCGATCTATTTCTCCGGGGAAAGTCATCAGGACGGCAGTTGGTATCGCCATCTCTTCCCCCTCTATGGTCGGTCTGTGACGCCTCAGACCGACCATAGCTATCTCTTTCCCCTCTACGGATCCTTCACCGATACCTCCACCCAGGAGGCGCGCACGTCCGCGATCGGCTTTCCACCGATTCCGCGAGTGCATCTCCCTGCCCTCGCGTTGTACGAGCATGTCTCGACGCCGACTTCTGTCTCAGACCGGCTGTTTCCGCTCTACCGCTACTCCCACGCTCTCACCGACGATCTCAGCGAGCTGGACATCATGGTCCTATTCCAGTCGCGGACAGGACCCACCCTCACCGCTCATCGCCTGTTTCCCTTGTACTACTATGAAAATGATCGTGGACAGGACCATATCGGTTGGTCACTGCTGGGCTACGATCAATTCGCCCTGGCTGGGTACGGCCACGATTCCAACAGAACGTGGCATCAGTTCATTCCGCTGTACCGAACGACGGTGGATCTCACGACACGGGCGCATGACACCAATGTCCTCGGCATCGGCTCTCTCTCGTTCTTTCGTTATTGGGAAACTCCGGACGGCTACGGGCACCGTTTCTTTCCAATCTATTCCTTTGATCATCCCAACGCCGAGGAGTGGCACTTGTCGGCATTGATCTCAGGCCCACTCTCTCTCTACCGCCATGACGCGAAAGGCACCGCGATCCATGATCGGTTCACTCCTCTCTATGATTGGATACGCGATGGAGAGAGGCGGGAATTGTCAATGCTTGGGGTGTCCACGCTCTCGATGTTCTATCAAGAAAACGGCCCCGCACAATTCGCGCAGCGTCTTTTCCCGCTGTATGGATACAGGAGTTCCGATCAACACACATCACAACTGTCGCTACTGGGATTTCCGCCACGAGAACAGGCGTTCGCCTGGTCACTCTATGAGCAGGGCAGCTCCCCGACCTATTTCCTGACGCGGTTCTTCCCGTTGTATCGGTTCGAGCGGAACGATGAGACCAAGGAAATGAATTGGTCCGCCCTCCTCCTCTATCGACACGTGGAATCGGAAACCCGTCTTCTCGACATGTTTCCCCCGCTGCACGAATATGAGCGTGATGACCGAACGGGCAAAACGGAGTTAAACCTGGTGGGGCTCAAGCCTATTACCCTGTTCAGACATGGCACCGCCCCCGATGCGCGCAGTTCCTATCTATTCCCTCTCTACGACTATGATCGGAAGGGCAGCGCCAGTCGCCTGTCGCTGATCGGATGGCCCAAAATCGGGATGCTCCCGACTCTGTCTCTCTTTGAAAGGGAGGACACGCCCTCCGTGGCAGCACACCGGTTCTTTCCGATCTACCGCTATCGACGTGACGACGAGGCGAAGACCCGCGACTGGGATGCGCTCTTCCTGTGGTGGCATCGACAGACGGAGTCACATGTGCGGGATATCTTCCTTCCGCTGACGGATGTCGAACAGGACAGCGGAGCCAATAGCAGCCGTGTGTCATTAGTCGGACTCCCACGGATCGGCGACTTGCCGGCGTTGACGCTCTTCAACTGGGAGCAGACGCCATCGCTGAGCACGCATCGCTTCTTCCCCCTTTATCACTACTACCACTACTCGTACGGCCATACACAAGACGCCACGACGTGGAACGCGCTCTGGCTCTACTGGCATCATTCGGATCCGGCCCAGACACGAGACACCTTCTTTCCATTGGGAAGCGTGCGACAGGATTCCGACGGGCAGGCGTGGAGCGTCTCGGCCTTGGGAGTGGAGCCGCTGAGCCTGGTACAGATCAGCAAGAGTCCAACGAGTGTTCAGAACCACTTCTCACCCCTCTGGGACTATCACGGAGAATGCAGTAACTGGGGGCTCTCATTTATTGGGATTCGACGGCTGTCCTTGTTCTCCCATGAGGAGACTTCCGACAGTACCACCGACCATTTGTTTCCCTTGTGGTGGCATGCAGACTCGCCGACAGATTCGACGAACATCATCGTCCCCTTGTGGAGCACATCTGAACATCGCCAGACCAAGGAACGCACAATGGGCGTCTTGGGTGCCGGCCCCTTCTCTCTGTACTATCAACGGCAATCTCCTGCCGGCATGACCGCCCGCGTCTTCCCGGCTTGGAGCTATCAATATGAGGAAGCGACACAGGAGAGCCGGACTGGTGTGCTAAGTATTCCCCCGTTCTCCTTGTACTATGGGCGCACGAGCCCAACGGCGATGGAGAACCGGCTCTTCCCGTTCTTCCGCTACACGAGCGACCGGATCAAGGACGAGTCGGAGTTCTGGTTCTTATGGCCGCTCTTCGATCATAAAACGGCTCAGGGCAGAACGACGGAAACCAGCTTTCTTTTCTGGCTGTTTGAGTACCGAAGCCCGAAGGCCGACGAGTGGGAGTATTGGGTCCTCGGTCATCCTCCCATCGCCATGTACATGCGAGCCGTGTCTCCGACGAAAACTCTTGTGGAGATCAATCCGATTATTCCCGGATGGAGGCGGGAATACGTGGAAGGCTTGGGCACGTCGTGGGCGCTCTTTGGTGGGCTGATCGGCATGGATGCCATGCCCGACGGCACCCACAAACTGCGACTGTTCTGGATCGGACCAGACAGAACCGACAAACCAAAGAGCGATCTTCCGCACTGAACTCTCGCAGCCAAATGCCGAGGATGTGAAGCCGTTGCGCCACGCGTCGCCGCCGAGCGCCACGAATCCTTTTCTCTTTCTAAGCCTTTTAAGTGAAGTGATAAACGGTGAATAGCGCTTCCGCCTGTTTCGTGGCATTTCAGGGCAGAGGGCACAGCGCCGTTGCCCCATAATGCCACGTGAATCAAGCCGGCGCTTGTCGATACTGCACCAGCGTTCATGCTAACCCCTCTGTTCTTCTCGAATTTGCGCTAGCATCTGCACCGATCACGCATGGCATTCCCCTTGCTCATTTGATTCTTCGTACGAACCATATACACATCTATCTCAGTCGAACGAGGGAGGTTGCCATGCCGGTCCTGAAACGACTCCAGAGTTATCTCGACACAAACAAGATTCCCTATGAAGTGGTACACCACCCGACGGTCTATACCGCCCACGACGTGGCGCAGACACTCGATGTGCCAGGCAAACTCGTCGCCAAAGTCGTGATGGTGAAGGCTGATGCGTACTTTGTGATGACCGTACTCCCGTCAACCTGGCGAGTGGACCTGACACGATTGCGGGATGTACTTGAAGCCCGCGATGTGCGATTGGCGACGGAAGCGGAAATCGCAAATCTGTTCCCCGATTGCCAAGTGGGAACGATGCCGCCGTTCGGCAACCTCTACGGCGTGGAAGTGTATGTCGATCAACTGCTGACGGAAGACGAGTCCATCGTCTTTGAGGCCGGCACCTATGTTGGCGCGATCAAGCTCCGGTACAAGGACTTTGCCTCGTTGGTCCGTCCGAAGGTCGCGGCGTTTCATCACGATCCGTCAAAAATTTCGTCCTAGCGTGATGGAAGCGGGTGCCGTGGTGCGCGACGATGGCCTCTCCCTGTTAGACATTCACAATCTCACCTTCGAGGTGGACCAGCACACGATTCTCGACCGGCTCGATCTGGCGGTCGAATCGCAGGAGATTCACGCCCTCCTCGGTGCCAATGGATCCGGCAAGACCACGCTGGCTTACTTGTTGATGGGCTGCGAGGGCTATGTGCCGAGTGCGGGAACCGTTCTGTTCAATGGCACAGACCTTCTCTCCCTCAAGATGCATGAACGGGCCAGGTTGGGACTGACCCTCGCGTGGCAGGAACCGGCCCGGTTCGAAGGCGTCACGGTTCGCGAGTACCTGACCCTGGGCAAACCGGATTGCGATCCAGAACCGGCGCTGAGACAAGTCGGTCTCGCTCCGGAACGCTATCTGAATCGT
>JANYBU010000123.1 GCA_025360665.1 Nitrospira sp. | reverse complement strand
CGAGGTGATAACCTGATTGACATAGTGGAAGTTGACGCCTCCGGTAAACAGCAGAACGACGAGCAGAATGCCCGCGACCTTCTTGTAATGCCGATAGAACGCATCGGTGATCGGCTTGATCTGCTCCTTGGCGACCGCCTTCTTCAGCCCTGGGGTCACCGCCATGACGAGGAACGCGAGTCCGCCGATCCAGATAACCGCCGACAAGAGGTGGAACCAATGGTTGATGATCGGGATCAAGGTATTGAGGTCGGTGACGATGCTTTGAAGAGCGTCCATTTTCAGACTCGTGAAACGTGAAACGTGAAACGTAAAATGTCATGGGTTCGCCACGAATCCAAGGATCTAAACGTCTCACGTTTCACGTTTCACGCCTCACGCTAAAATTTGAAGACTGGTGCGTCGTTGCCGAATCGTTTCTTGCGGAGTTCTTCCATCAACTCAATGGTAACCAGGAGGATGCTATGCTCGCGCGCATGTTTTTCGACGCCCTTTTTCACCATGGCGCGCAAGAAATAGGGAATCTTGTTGAGTCGCGACTCTGAGTCCGTATCCCAGGCCACGTCGCTTTCTTCCGGCGTATTAAACGCGACTTTGATCTTCTCGCCACCCTTCGGCGTGTACAGACACCATTGATCTTCATCCAGCCAGTCGCCGTGATCGACGTAGGGGCGCGCCCGACAGCCGCCGCAGATGTCCGTGTATTCGCAATCACCGCATTTTCCCTTGAGTTGCGGGTAGCGGAAGGAATTGAAGACGTCGGACTTTTCCCACAGATCGACGAAGCTTGTCTCGCGGATATTCCCGGCGGACAGCGGCATGTAGGGGCAAGGGGTCAACTCGCCATTGGGGGTTACACGCGCGTAGTTGGTGCCGGCGAGGCAGCCGCCGCCCATATAACCCGTCGCTTTGGTGATCGGGGAGTTTGGATCTTTCTCGTACGCCAGCCGTTTGAAATGCGGCGCGCAGCGGGCCCTGACGAGCATGCCCTTGTAATTGTCCTGACAGTTGACGAGGTAGCCGAGCACCTCTTCGTACTGGGCCGGGGTGATGTCGGTCAGTTCTTCGCCGCGGCCGGTGCAGACCATGAAGAAGACATTGAGCACTTTGGCGCCAAGCTGGTGGGCCCAATCGATCACCTCAGGCAGTTCCTGATAATTCATGGGTTGTGCGCTGAAGTGTACTTGGAAGGCCAACCCGTTCCGTTTGCAGGCCTCGATGCCGGCGAGTGCGGCTTCCCACGCGCCGGGCACGCCGCGGAAGCGATTATGCTTCTGGGGATCGAGCGAATCGATACTGATACCCATGCCCATCACGCCGATCTCGACCAGGTCCTTCGCCATCCGGTCATTGATCAACATGCCGTTGGTCCCGAACACCACCATAAAGCCGAGCTTCACGGCGTGGCGCGCGATGTCGAGGATGTCAGGCCGGACGAGCGGTTCGCCGCCTGTGATAACCAGGAGGCAGCCCTTGTTGACCTCGGCAATCTGATCGATGAGCTTGTAGCATTCTTCGGTCGAGAGTTCGTCGTCCCCGCCGGCGGACTTCGTCGTCGCATCGAGATAGCAATGGTCGCACTTGAGATTGCAGCGCTTCGTGAGGTTCAGGGCGAGGAGATAGGGTTTGAAGTCGTCGACGGTTCGGCCGTCGTGCGGCGCAGGAGCAGTGGACGAAGGAGTAAAGAACTGCGTCACCTGCTGCTGAATGGCGCCCAGCGTTCCCCCCAGCGCCTGAAAATTCAGGACCGGCAGCGACCGTCCCATCAGTGGCTGGCCTCGGACTTTGATGAGCCGGTCAGGTTCGCGATCATGTCCTTCAGGTTGCCGGTCTTCATGGCATCTGCCATGTAGTCCTTGGCTTGCTCGATCCCCTCATTGGCCACTTCGGCCGTAATGACCGTAACACCGATTTTATCGGCATGTTTTTCGATGAGGGCACGCGTACACTCGCGCATGAACCCTTCAGGAGCCCGTTCAAGTCGTAATTGCGCCTCCGGCGTCCAGGTATAGGGAGAGGAAGGGGCAGGTTCTGCCGCTGGGCCGTTCCCGTTTTCATGACCGTTCTCGTGGGAGGCGGTCGCGCCATTGGTTCCGTTCGTCGCAGCGGTCACGGTCGCTTGGGCTTCGGTCGAGGCGCCGGTTCCTTTATTCGCAAAGATGGGGGTGTAGTCTTCTGAGGCCGCTTCCTGAATCATGGGCGCGGCATACTCCAGCGTGATCGTGGTCATGCCGAGTTTGCGAGCGGTCTTTTCAATTTTGGCCTTGGCGCGTCGACGTTGGAATCCGGCTGGGACTGCACGGATTCCTTCTTTGGCGTCCTTTGTCCATTGCATGGGGACGTCATCGTAGGCCAAGTCGGTTTCGAGGACTCCTTCGACGTGCGCCGCTGCCTCGAAAATCTTCTTGTCAACCAGTTTGAAGCGGTCGCCTCCGGCAGCGCAGACGGGGCACTTCACGGGTGTCTCACCTTTGCCGATATAGCCGCAGCCATCGCAGACGAAGTAATCCTGGCTCATCCGGTCCAGGTAGGCCTGCGTGCCAGCACTGACTTTCGGTTTTTCTTCTACGATCCCGGTCATGATGCCGCTGAGCGTCGAGCCCATGAGATCCTTCACCACGGATTCGTCAGCCTGCATCTTGTCGCGATCGATGCCCGCAGCATCCAAGCTGCCACCCAGTGCGCGCATGGCATCCATCGCGCCCTTGGGCAGGATGTGTCCTATGGCCGTATCGACCACCGTGTTGCTGATGATGGTGTGGCCCTTTTCGATGGCATAGCGGTGGATGGCCGTCTTGGCCACGCCTCTGGCGAATACCGGGATCTTCTCCATCCGCCGGAGGGCTTCTTCCGTCCAGGCGATGGTGTATTCCGCCAGCGTATCGATCGGCGGCACGTATTTCCGGTTCGACACCAAGATATTGCAGGGCGCGGAACGTAAGAGATTTTCCGTGTTGCTGCCGATGTCCATATCCTCGTCGCTATGCACGCCGATTCGCCCGACAATGAGCAATGCCGGGATATCCTTGCGCACGTATTGGATGATCTTCTCGAAGGCCTTGCCGTCCAACAGGGTCGTTTTGACGTCGGTTTGCTCGGCCTGAGCGATCTCACGGCAGATATCGAGGTGCGATTGGTAGATCTTCGCGAGGCCGCTGTCGATGATTTCCTCATGTAGTTTTTCCTGCTCTTTGAATCGGAACACCTTGCCGGCTTCCTCGTTGAGGACACCTGAGATGCTATGGAAGGCGGCATAATGGAAATAGGGATCGAACGCCGAGATGGCTTCGACCGGCATGTTAAAGGCTTTGCCCAGTGCCAGGCCGGTCATGAGTCCACCAAAGGAATAGGGGCTACCGTCCACCGCCACTACGATCCTCCCGGCGGTCATGGGCTGAGTCTGCTTGATGATCAGCATGTCCGAGTTCCGCACGCGACGAAGCACGCGCTCGGTATTGCTGCCGATCACGCTGTCCTTCACCGCACCGACACCCAAGGCGCCCATGATGACCAGGTCGTAGGCATTGGTATTGATGTCTTCGGCCAGCACCTTCCAGTTCCGGCCTTCGAGCGAGCGACGCTCGATCGGCAGGTTGTTTTCCGCGCATTTCTTGTCGACGTAGTCGAGGTAGGAGTCGGTGATGATCTGGAGACCACGAGTAATCAATGAATCGTGGATTTGGCGCTGACGGTCGAGTTCTTTTTCATCGTGGTACTCTTCGGGCAAGCCCGCTTCCATCTGCTTGAAGCGTTTGTCATGCATTTTGGCCGCATAGACGTGGCTGCCCACGATCTTCGAGCCGAAAGCTTTGGCGAAGTGAACCCCGACGTCAACGGCGGTGTTGGAATGGTCAGAGTTATCAACCGGCACATAGATCGTCTTATACATCGAGTTGTCTCCTCAAGATGCCCTCCAGGCCAGGGCGAACGAGAGTAATTGTCAAAATTTCCAAACGGTTGACGTACTTTCACACCGTCAAGGACCGCACATGCTAGCACCGGTCTGAATTCGAATGCAAGGTGTCGACGGGGGCTGGTAGGACGACGCTAGGACGCCGGGGTCACGACGGATTTTTCGCTTGAATCCTTTGCGGAGCGAAGGGATTGTCGGGAGCGGAGGATCTCTTCCAGAGATAGAAGGGCATCGCGTCCAGAGTTCCCTTCGATCCCTCGGATCAAACTCTTGTCGGCATAGGGGCCAGATTCTTTCGGGGTCTGGGACAGGGATCCCGTCCACTTCCGTGGGTCCCGACTTCCCTCTTTCCGCTCCCAGGCCCTGAGGCAGGCCTTGGCGATGAACGAGTTCAGCGGCGCCGGGTTATAGAGGAGCTTCCTGATACTCGTCGGGGTCAGCATCAGAGGGTTATAGCCAGCCGAGAGGTACCCCTCTTCTAACAGCCGTTGTTCCAGATCGGTGTTCGGCTGGATGCCCAAAAAGAACATGAGGGGAAAAACGCGCTCCTCACCCAGGATCG
>JANYBU010000015.1 GCA_025360665.1 Nitrospira sp. | reverse complement strand
ATACGGTGCCGCTGCGCGCACCGTGGCCCACAGCGGGCCTCCACGGTGGGAGGCCCGCCCGTCACGAAGGGGCGTTGACCGCTTGTGTGAGTAGGTTTGGGGCGCATCGGTCTTAGTCAACCCTGGTTTTTCCGCAGCCTGTTAGGGGTCTGGCTTCTTGCGCAACGAGGATTCATCTCGGCTTGAACCAAAGGTCGTAGAAACCGAGAAGGTTTTGAATGGCTTGCTTCGATGCCTTGCGAGATAATGTATAGCCTTCAGCCCGAATACCTGAGTAGGTACGCCTGTTTGTCGCTTTCCCTCACGCCTGTTTAACGCTGTCTCTCTCCGCATGTCTGCAGCTTGAGGGTCTTGCAACCATACACAATGCCTATCAGGTGGATCGGAAGCGTCCTGCCAAAGATAATGGAGCAGGATGCGGGAAGTGGCTATTGCTATGCCAGGCATGCCGAGACGAGCGGGACGAGGCCTGAACTCAACTCTTCACCCGCACCCGCATTTAGCGAGGCGGCTGGTGTGGTCTCCACTGCGTGCAGCGAACGAGGCCCTTCCAATTCTCTCTACTTCTCTTTAGGGGAGTGGTCGAGGCTGCCCTTTACTGCGCGCATCGAGCGATGCACTACAATATTGCTCCTTCCAAGCTCGCTCGTTATCTCTTCAGGGATGGGGGCTGATTGATCTCCCACTGCGCGCGTCCAACGAGGGGAGTCCGCGACCGCGCGTTGCGCGAGCACAGGAGATCAACAGGCTCCATCCCCTCCGCTGCTCGGCGAACGGCCAGATTGTGAGGCGGGGAACTTACTGGTAAAGGGATCGCCTACGATTACTTCTTCTTAGTGCGCCCGGTCCCCGTCGTCCCCGCCATGACGACCACCTGCGTCCGGGGAGAGAAGGCCTGATCGATGCGTTGCTTCCCATTGGTCGTGAGGATGACGATTCCGTTGTGACTCTCGATGCGCTGGAGGAAATGGGCTGTCTCCGCATTCGCGTATTGGTCACGGGCATCGTTGACCTTACTGCCTGTCCCGAACAGCGCGTCTGCTTCATCGAAGAAGAGGATCGCGCCACTGGCTGCCGCTTTATCGAATACGTCATTCAGATTCTGCTCAGTTTCGCCGATGTATTGGCTCACCACCGCCGACAAATCCACCCTGAACAAATCTACTTTCAGTGTTTCGGCCAACGTCTCGGCGGCCTTCCTTCGGCGGAGCGCCGTGGAACCTGACAGGACCAGGACCGCGGCGGATGTCGCCTTGGACTTCTTTGCCCGACGCAACGGCGTTGCCTTCTTATTCCCCGCTGTCTTCTTCACTGCGGTCTTCGTTCTCTTCCCTTTAATCACCTTGGCTGCCATATTTTCTTCTCGCTCCTTTTCGTATATTGAACCCTAGCAGGATGCTGAAAAGGCCCGCCAGCGCCACAACCGTGGCGCGTGAAACGCGAGACGTGCGAGAAAGGCGCGATCCGAGGTTCGATGTTCTGGGTTCGATGTTCTGAAAACCTCGAACTTCTGACCTCGAACCCTTGTCCGTCTCGCCCGCCCCGCCCGTCTCACTCAGCTCTCCTGCGAAAGCGTTATTCTATTGTGTCACCCACGAACACTCTTGAGTATGCGGACGGCAATTTGCAGATCTTATCTTCAATTGATCACAATGGCCAGGGGCTCACCCTGCAGGGCAGAAACTATTGGAAAGACCTCGCTTGATGACACCAGCAGCGCTGATTGAACAGGAACTCGCGGCAGCCGAGGCCGCGCGGCAAGACAGCAACGACGGGAAGGCGCGAGTCTGTGCACGACGCGCCGTGGCCCTCGCCACCAACGCGTGGTTAGCGCGGCTCCCGATTCCACGATGGCGCGGGGATGCGATGGCCCATCTCCGGCAGATTCAGCAGGACGCGTCGTTCCCTCTTCCCATCCGTCAGGCGGCCGAGCGATTGAGCACCCCGGTAACCCGTCAGCACGCAGCCCCCTTCACGACAGACCCAATCGCCGACGCGAGACTCATCATCGCCCACCTCAGCAGCACCGACGGTGGCGCGTGAAACGCGAGACATGCGAGAAAGGCGCGACGTGGGCAGATTGAATTCCCACCTCGTTTCGCCCATCCTGCCAGTCTCCCTCAGCTCTCCTGCCGGAGTTCTTTTGTTGTCCCAGACGTGCGGACCATCGAAGTTCTCGCGTGCTACAATAGTTTTTCCGCAGCCTGCTAAACCTCTCTTAAAGGGAGCAGCCAGACTGTCCTTCACTGCGCGCATCCAACGAGGCCCCTCCAACTTCTCTAAACCTCTCTTAAAGGGAGTGGCCAAGGCTGCCCTCTACTGCGCGCGTCCAACGAGGGCCTTCTGAGGCCGCGCGTTGCGCGAGCACAGGAGACCAACAGGCTACCCTCTCCCTCCCCTACCAGCCCAACGCCCACTGATGCCCATTCTTTTCCAGTAACGCATCCGCTTCGCGTGGTCCCCAGCTGCCTGCGGTGTAGAAGTGGACGGATTTCTCGCCGGTCAACAGCGGGTCATAGAGGCGCCAAGCCGTTTCGGTGAAATCCGCGATGACAAAGAGGGTCTGATCGCCGATCATCACGTCGCGGAGCAGAGTCTCGTAGGCTTCGGGGAGCTGGCCAAAGGCTTTTTCATAGTCGAACTGCAGCGCATGGTCGCTCAGTCGAAACGGCCTCCCCGGACTCTTCACGGAAAAGCAGAGCGAGAACCCTTCACTGGGCTGGAGCGTGATCAGCAGCTTATTGGGCTGGATACTGCCTGGATCGAGGGACCGAAACACTTGGGTGGGGGCCTCGCGAAAGGTCACCGCGATCTGGGTCAGTTTGCGTGGGAAACGTTTGCCCGTCCTGAGATAGAATGGTACGCCCTTCCATCGCCAGTTGTGAATCTCCGCTTTCAGGGCAACGTAGGTTTCCGTGGTCGAATCCTTCGGCACCCCAGGTTCCTCGCGATAGCCTGGAATCGTCTGGCCGGCGACCTGCCAGGACGTGTATTGCCCGAAGACGACATCCTGATGAGTAATCGGCGCAATGGAATGGAGTACTTTTAGTTTTTCGTTCTGGATCGCACCGGCATCGAAGGACACCGGCACTTCCATCGCAACGACGGTCATGAGTTGGGTCAGATGGTTCTGGACCATATCGCGGAGCGCCCCGGCCTGCTGGTAGTATGCCCCGCGATGCTCGACGCCGAGATCTTCGGCCACGGTAATCTGAACGTTTTCGATGGTGTCACGTTTCCACAACGATTCAAAAATCGGGTTGGCGAAGCGGAACGCCAGGAGATTCTGCACCGTCTCTTTGCCGAGGTAGTGATCGATGCGATAGATCTGGGATTCCTCGATATAGCGATGCAGGGTCGTATTCAGGTGCCGGGCTGAGTGAAAGTCGTGGCCAAATGGTTTTTCGAACACGACGCGGACCCACCCGTGGCTCTTGAGCAGTCCCGCCTGGTCCAGCCGTTCCATCGCGATGGGCACGGTGTCCGGTGGCAACGCCAGGTAGAACACCCGGTTCTCCGGCATGTTGTGCGTGCGCTCCAACCGGCGGATGTACCCGGCCAACGCCTCATAATCTTGTACTTGCCCTTCATGCAGGGTCTGGTAGTAAAGACACTCGTCGCACCAGGCGCGCAACTCTGTTTCATTGCGCCAGCCGGCTTCCTGCAGGCCTTCGAAGGCCCAGAGCCGAAACCCCTCTTCACCCATCTCGGGCAAGGCGGCGCCGACGATCAGCGTGTTGCGAGTTTCCAGTATTCCCTGATCCCGCAAATGATACAGCGCGGGCAGGAGCTTCCGACGCGTCAGATCGCCGGTCGCACCGATGATGACAAAAACGTGGGGCTCAACCTGATGTTCCGACATCTTTAGGATCCTCCATATAATAAACGGCCAACCGTCTCTCAGCAGGAAGCTGAAACAGTCCGCCAGCGGCAGCGACCCTGGCGCGGGAAGCGCGAGAACCGGTTGGTCGCTCTGGTATGTCTCGTTTTTCTGGTTCATCTGGTTTGTTTTGTTCATCTAGTTGATCTTGTTCAAGCAAACAAACCAAATAAACCAGATGAACCTGAGATGCCAGACAAACCACAAATGAACCCTCCCGAGTATGCAAGCGGCAACTTGCGGATCTTATCTTCATCGGGACGTCAGGTCTATATTCTGGGCGTTCCCTACTCGAGCCATGACTCCTTGCGCCGCCCCTTGATTCATTTTTTGCCCCTCGTGCCGGACAGCTGACTATGAAGGCACCGATGAGGACGACGTGGGTCTGGCGAAGGTCGTGTCGATCAAAGAGCCTGAACTCATAATACGACGCTTCCAGATAAAGTACAGGACCGGAATGACGATCAGCGTAAGGATGGTCGAGCTGACCATGCCGCCGATCATCGGTGCAGCAATCCGTTTCATGACGTCGGCGCCCGTGCCGGTGGTCCACATAATGGGGAGCAACCCGCCCATAATCGCGGCAACCGTCATCATCTTCGGTCGTACCCGCTGGACTGCGCCTTCCATAATGGCCTCACGCAGGTCGTGAACGGTCGCCATGCGACCTTCGCGCACTCGTCGTTCGTAGGCCTCATCAAGATAGACGAGCATGACCACGCCCGTCTCTGCCGCCACGCCGGCCAGGGCGATGATGCCGACCCAGACCGCCACGCTCAAGTTGTAGCCCAGATAGTCGAGATACCAGATGGCCCCGAT
>JANYBU010000138.1 GCA_025360665.1 Nitrospira sp. | reverse complement strand
TCAGCGGGGCGGAACTCAAAGCGATTATGAAAAAGTAGGAGTGTGACGTCTATGTCGGCGGCGGTTCGATTGGAACAGGCGAGCCTCACGATCGGTCACGACCGGATCGTCCACTGTATCGGCTCCTGGACATTCGATCAGCTGCCGGATCTTGAACGCGAGCTGATTAACCTGTCGTGGCCCCGGTCGAGAGAACTGGTGTGTGAAGCCAGTCACGTCACAGGGATGGACACGGGTGGAGCCGTGTTGTTGTACCGAACGGTGACGCAACTCCGTAGGCAAGGACGGCAGGTGTCGGTCGAAGGGTTGCGTGCTGAGTTCGCCGAGCTGCTTCGCATAGTATCTGACAATTGGGATCGCATCGAGGCGGCTCCGGCGTCAAAGCCTGGCTGGCTGGAGCGGCTGAGTCGATTCATGGTGGATCGAGCCCGGCACATCGTGACGGCGCTTGGATTTATCGGTGAGAGCACAGTCGCGGTCTGGCGGGCGCTGAAGAGGCCGTCACTCATTCGTTGGCGGGCCCTGTTTAGAAGCCTCGAACTGGATGGATCCAATGCGCTGCCCATCACGGGCCTTCTCGCCTTCCTGATTGGAGTGGTGATCTCCTATCAGGGGGCGGAGCAGTTACGGAAGTTCGGTACGAATATCTTCGTGGTGGATTTGGTCGGGATTTCGTTGTTGCGCGAGATCTCTCCGCTGATCGTCGCTATTTTGATCGCGGGCCGCTCCGGTTCGGCCTATGCTGCGCAGATCGGCACGATGAAGGTGACAGAGGAACTGGATGCGGTCCAAACGTTAGGCCTCTCGCCGATGCAGTTGCTGGTGCTGCCCAGGGTCTTCGCGCTGATGATCGCTCTGCCGTTGCTCACAGTCTATGCGGATGGGTTGGGCGTGTTCGGTGGCATGTTGATCGCGTCGAATTTGCTCAATGTCAGTTTCACCGAGTTTGTCTCACGCTTTGAGGAGGCAGTGGCGGTGCGTCATTTTCTCATTGGAATGGTGAAGGCGCCTTTCTTCGCGATGATCATTGCACTGGTGGGCTGCTATCAGGGATTTCAGATCCGAGGGGGCGTGGATGATGTGGGGCGGCACACGACCACCAGCGTCGTACAGAGTATTTTCTTGGTCATTGTGTTCGATGCCATGTGTAGCATTTTGCTCAACTGGTGGGATTTATGAGGGAATGTTGAACATGGCTTCCAGCTTTGTTCTCGCATCGCTCAGGGGCTCAACGTACCACAAGGGTACGCCGCGCCTCTTCGCTCGCTGCGGCCTTGCTGGAAATCCATGTTGAACATCCCTTGGAGTAGACAAGGGATCTGTAGGTAATGGCTATCGTGGCGAACGAAAAGACTGTTCCGATCATTGAGGTCAACCATGTCTCGACCTGTTTCGGAACGGCAGTGGTGCACCGGGATGTGAGTTTGACGATTCAGCGAGGCGAGGTCTTTGCCATTGCCGGGGGGAACGGCTGCGGGAAGTCCACGCTGATGCGTGAGATTGTCGGACTGCTAGAGCCCACCTCAGGGTCGACGAAGCTCTTTGGCATGGACAGCCGATTGTTGGGAGATGGACACCCGCAAGAAATCCACCGACGGTTCGGCGTGATGTTTCAGCAGGGCGGTTTGTTCAGCTCTCTCACCTTGGCGGAGAATGTCGCCGTGCCGCTGAAGGAGCACACGAAGCTGAGCCGTGAGATGGTTCATGACATTGTCGCTCTGAAGATCGCTTCGGTCGGGTTGCCGGCGGACAGCGCCGCGAAATTTCCGAACGAACTCAGCGGCGGCATGAGGCGGCGCGCGGCTCTGGCACGGGCTATTGTGATGGACCCGGAGGTGTTGTTCCTGGATGAGCCGACCGCCGGGCTGGATCCGATCACCGCAGCCGGGTTCGATGAATTGGTCCTGCAGCTCAAAGCATTGCTGGGGCTCACGGTGGTGATGGTGACCCACGACCTCGATTCGCTCTGGCGCATTTCAGACCGTGTGGCCGTGCTGGGTAACGGAATGGTCTTGGGGATCGGCACCATGCAGGAATTGTCGCGCTCGGACGATCCCGTGATCCACGAATACTTCCACGGTCCGCGCGGCCGCGCGGCGGAAGCGCAACAGGGATAGCGACTATGGACAACAAGGTCAATTACGTCATCGTCGGAGCATTTGTTGCGGTCTTAGGGGCGGCGGTTCTGCTGGTCGTCCTCTGGCTGGGAAAGTCTGATTACCGTGGGGTCTATGACCGGTATTATGCCTATATGAAGGAGTCTGTGGCAGGGTTGAGTAACAACTCCACGGTGAAATACCGGGGGGTCGAGGTCGGGCGTGTGAAGGACATCCAGTTGAATCCCGAGAATCCCGAAGAGGTCCGCCTCACTCTCGACATTCTTCATGCCACACCGATCAAAACGGATACGGTGGCGGTGCTGGAAACGCAAGGGCTGACGGGACTGGCCACCGTCAATCTGAACGGGGGAAGCCGAGAGGCGCCGGCGTTGGAGCGTGCACAGGGCCAGGAGTATCCGGTCATCAAGACCGGACCCTCGCTGTTCTTTCGCCTCGACATGGCCATTTCGCGCTTGCTCTCCGATCAGGGGCTGACGAAGCTGCTCGCCAATGTGAATGTGCTCAGCCAGAATGCGACGGCAGTGGTGGATGAAGAGAATCGCGCGACCATCAAACAGATTCTCAAAGACCTATCGGATATCACGCGCACCGTCGCGGATCAGAGTGAGCGAGTGGACAGCGGCTTGGTCAGCGCCTCGAACGCGGCGCAGAACGTCGCAAAGATGACCGAGACCATGAATAAACAGGTGCCGGGTTTATTGGAACGAGTCAACAAGAGTGCGGCGGCGCTCCAAACCATGACCGAAGAATTGGCTCACACGGGACGATCTGTGAGGTCGGCTGTGCAAGAGAGCCGCCCCGATATAGAACAGTTCACCCGGCAGACATTGAGTGAGACCGGTGCGCTGGTGACAGAGCTGCGCCAGCTCACAGGCACGTTGCAGCGAGTGGCTCGTCAACTGGAGCAGGAGCCGAGTTCGCTCGTGCTGGGGAAGAAGTCTCAACAACGAGGACCGGGAGAGTAGCCGATGGGGATGCTGCCGGTACGGCTCGGTACAGTAATGGGAATCGGGATCGTCGCGCTGGCGCTAGCCGGCTGCCTGTCTCTTCCGCGTGACGAGCAGCAGACCCAGACCTTCTTCTTGAGTCTGGACCGGTCGGCTGGAGGGGCTTCGATCCCCGACGTAAAACCGAAAGCCGGCATTCTCGTCGTGAATGTGCCGGTGGCGCAGCCGGGGTTCGATACGCAGCGGATGGCCTATATGCAACGGCCGTATGAAGTGCGCTATTACGCGATCCATCAATGGGCGGACCCTCCGGCCAGGATGGTGACTCCCTTATTGATTCAGGCGTTGGAACAGACGGGTTTGTGGCGAGCCATCGTTCCGATGCCGACATCCGTGCGCGGAGACCATCGCGTGGAAATCGATCAGTTGGAACTCATACAGACCTTTCTGCAGAAACCGAGCCAGGTGCGCCTTGCGTTGCGCGTACAAGTGATCAAGCTGCCGGAATATCTGGTACTCGGCACCCGCCTGTTCGATGTGGTCGAAGGGACGTCAACCGACGATGCGTATGGCGGAGCGGTTGCCGCAAACCGGGCGGCTGATAAGCTTCTGGGGGAGGTGGCCGGTTGGCTCAGCGGTTGTGTGTCGGGCAGTCAGGAAAGCGGCTGCTCACGATGAAGCAATCGCTCAAGACCGGTTTCAGCTTTGGATTGACCTCGGGGGTGATCACGACGCTCGGCCTGATGGTCGGATTGAATGCGGGCACGCATTCTCGGCTCGCGGTCATCGGCGGCATTATGACGATTGCGGTGGCCGATGCGCTCTCCGATGCGTTGGGGATGCACATAGCGGAGGAGTCTAAAAACAACGGGAACGCCTCGGAGATCTGGGAGTCGACCATCGCCACCTTTGTGGCCAAGTTCCTGATCGCGTTGACCTTCGTGGTGCCGGTGCTCATGTTGCCGCTAGAAGAGGCGATGCTGGTGAGCGTGGGTTGGGGCCTCACGCTGCTCGCGGTGCTGAGCTATTTCCTGGCGCGGGCGCAACAGATTCCGGCCTGGAATGTGATCGCGGAGCATGTCGTCATTGGCGTCAGCGTGATTGCGATTACCCATGTCTTGGGTGATTGGATTCACTCGCATTTGAGTTAGCCTGCAATGAAATAAGGGCGTCACGAAGGGGACTCTTGATGGTGCAACCACCGCTCGTCGCGTACTTTTCGATGGAGATCGGCCTCGAGTCCGGGATGCCGACCTATTCGGGAGGGCTTGGTGTCCTCGCGGGCGATACGATTCGCTCGGCTGCGGATCTCGAGGTTCCGATGGTGGCGGTGTCCTTGCTGCACCGGCGTGGATATTTTTTTCAGCGTCTGGATGTGCAGGGCCATCAAAGCGAGGAGCCTGTCGCTTGGCCGGTCAATGACTTTGCGGAACTGATCGACGAGCGGGTCACGGTCGACATCGAAGGTCGCACGGTCCATGTCAGGGCCTGGCGGTATCGCGTCACCGGCGAGTCCGGACATGTCGTTCCGGTATATCTGCTCGACGCCGATGTGAGCGAGAACCAGCCCTGGGACAGGACCCTCACCGATGTGCTTTACGGGGGCGATGACCATTATCGCCTCTGTCAGGAGGTGGTGCTGGGGATCGGAGGACTTCGCCTGCTGCGATCGCTCGGATACCGCGACATTCTCCGGTTCCATATGAATGAGGGCCATGCTGCCTTGCTCGTCCTCGCCCTGGTGGAAGAGCAACTCGGGTTGCAAGGCCAGCCGGAATCCGTATCGGCCGATCTCATCGATACGGTTCGCGAACAATGTGTGTTTACGACCCATACCCCCGTGCCGGCAGGGCACGATCAATTTTCCGAGGAACTGGCTCGTCGCGTGTTGGGAGAGCAACGGTGGGCCAGGTTGAAGGGCTGCGGCATCGAGCAGCGATTGAATCTAACGCAACTGGCCTTGCGGGGCTCCCGCTATGTAAATGGCGTGGCGATGAAGCATGGGGAGGTCTCGCACAGCATGTTCCCCGGCTATCCGATCCATTCCATTACCAACGGAGTGCACACAGCCACGTGGACCGCGCCGTCCTTCCAGAAGCTGTTCGATACCCATCTGCCGGACTGGCGGCGCGACCAACTGTCGCTGCGCTACGCCGTGGGCATTCTCACCTCGGACATCTGGGCAGCCCATGTGGAAGCGAAACGCACGTTGGTCGAGCATGTGAATCGGGAGTCGAACGCGGGATTTGATCGCGAGGTCTTGACGATCGGATTCGCCCGCCGGTTTGCGGCCTACAAACGTGCCGGTCTGATCTTTCAGGATCTCGAGCGGCTCAAGCAGATTGTCCGAGCGGCCGGGCCGATCCAGATCGTCTTTGCCGGCAAGGCGCATCCGCACGACCGCGAGGGCAAGGACCTGATCGCACATATCCACGAGATGCGTGATGCGCTGCAGGGTGTGATCGCGGTGTCCTATCTGACCAATTACGACATGGAGGTGGCCAAGATGCTCTGTGCCGGCGTGGATGTGTGGCTCAATACACCGCTGCCGCCGATGGAGGCATCAGGGACGAGCGGGATGAAGGCGGCGATGAACGGGGTACCCAGCCTGAGTGTGCTCGACGGCTGGTGGATCGAGGGCCACCTCGAAGGTGTGACCGGCTGGTCGATCGGCGATCGGGTGGAGGCTTGCCTGGAGCCTCAATCTGGGATGGATGCCTGTCACGCAGCAGAACTCTACAGAAAACTGGAAGAGAAGGTCTTGCCCTGTTTTTATAAGGACCGCGATCGCTTTATCGAGGTCATGCGGCACGCGATTGCATTGAACGGAGCGTTTTTTAATACGCAGCGCATGGTCGCACAGTACCTTCACGATGCCTATCGATTGGGGCAAGCGCCTGTGCAGCAGAGTCTGGGATCGGCGTGAGGGGTGCTGTGAGCCTGCGCGATTCCGGACATCGCTCTCGCGGTTTCATCCTGACCGTCAATGGAGGATCATCGAGCCTCAAGTGTTCGCTCTTCCAAATTGGTCCTCCTCTCACTCGTGTTGTGTCCTGCCTGGCCGATCGAATCGGGTTTACGGAGGGAACGCTGACCCTCACGGACGTGGCTGGCGGAACCAGCGAGCGTAGGACGATCCAAGCCGCGCACCACAAAGACTCTGTCGATCCGCTCATCGCCTGGTTGGAACAGAAGATCACGACCACAGACCTTGTGGCCATTGGGCATCGCGTGGTGCATGGAGGCCATCGTTATAGCGAGCCGCAGCGCCTCACTCCGGAAGTCATGGGTGAGCTGCGCCGGCTGAGCCTCTATGATCCGGAACATCTGCCTGCCGAGATCAAGCTGATCGAGACGTTGGGCCTGCGCTATCCGACGCTCCCGCAAGTCGCCTGCTTCGACACCGCCTTTCATCGCGACATGCCGCGCGTCGCACGCCTCTTGCCGATCCCCAGACGGTATGACGCCGCCGGCGTGCAGCGCTATGGGTTTCACGGCCTTTCCTATGCCTACTTGATGGAGGAACTCAGGCGTATTGCGCCTCATGAGGCGCAGGGTCGTGTCATTCTGGCTCATCTGGGAAATGGGGCGAGCATGGCGGCGGTGCGCGGAGGCAAGGGCATCGATACGAGCATGGGGTTTACGCCCACGGCGGGATTGCCGATGAGCACTCGTTCAGGCGACCTCGACCCCGGCCTGCTGTCCTATTTGTCGAGAACGGAAGGCATGACCGTGGAGCAGTTCCATACGATGGTCAATCGGCAGTCGGGATTGCTCGGGGTATCGGAGACCAGTTCCGACCTGCGCGATCTCTTGGCGAGCGAACGCCACGATCCACGTGCGGTAGAAGCCGTGGCGCTCTTCTGCTACCAGGCCAAGAAGTGGATCGGCTCATTCGCCGCTGCCTTGGGCGGATTGGACACGCTCGTCTTCAGCGGCGGTATCGGTGAGAACTCGGCGGTCGTCAGAGCGCGCATCTGTGAGGGGCTGGGATTCCTTGGCGTCGCGTTGGATGAGGCTCCCAACCTAGCGGGCGCCACAGTCATTTCAAAGGAGGAAAGTGGAGTCACCGTTCGTGTGATCCCTACAGATGAAGAAAGCGAGATCGCACGTTCCGTCCTTCAGCTGCTGGACGAGGAGCAGAAGCGGTAACGTGGAGAAGTTAGTCGCATACTGTAGTATCTCGAGGAAATAATGCGTCAGACCAAGAAGAAACCGCTGAGTTCAGACCTGCTCAGAAACATACACGCCTACTGGCGAGCCGCGAAGTATCTATCCGTAGGTCGGATGTATCTCGACGACAATCCGCTCCCGATCTCTGGCGGCACCTTGAAGAGGACCCAAGAGCCTCTGGCCCGGGCATGACTCAGCCACTCCCCATTATCGAATATCCCAAGGGCGAAGCCTGGCACAATCGATCTGTCGAGGAGGTGCTGACACATCTCGGTTCTTCAGCGACCGGACTTTTGGCGACGGAAGCAGCACAACGCCTTGCGGCCAACGGCCCGAACGAGCTGAAAGAAGGCAAGCGCATCAGCCCGCTGCAGATTTTCCTCGGCCAGTTCAAGAGTTTCATCATCTGGATCCTCATCGCGGCCGGTATCATCTCCGGCGTGCTAGGCGAAGTAGTGGACACCATCGCCATCCTCGCCATCGTCATCCTCAACGCCGTCATCGGCTTCTACCAGGAGTTCAACGCGGAGCAATCCATCGCGGCGCTCAAAAAGATGACCGCGCCGCAAGCGAAGGTGCGGCGCGACGGAAAAGTCACTTCGATTCCTGCCTCGGGCATCATTGCCGGTGACATCCTCGCCCTGGAAGCCGGTGACCTGGTTGCAGCCGACGCCCGGCTCCTGACGGCAGCCTCACTCAAGTGCATCGAATCCGCGCTGACCGGTGAGTCGGAGGCGGTGACGAAGGAGCCCGCAACGTTGGAAGCGAGCGACATCCCGCTCGGCGACCGCGTGAACATGGTATTCATGGGCACGAGCGCCGCAGCAGGCACCGGACAGGCCATCGTCGTGGCCACGGGGATGAAGACTGAGCTGGGTCGCATCGCTGGATTGATTGAAGAGGCGGACGCAGATCAGGGCACACCGCTGCAGCGAAAGCTCGATGCGTTCGGGCGCATCCTTGTCTGGACGGCCTTAGGCATCGTCGCATTGTTGTTCGGGCTGGGGTGGCTGCGCGGCACGAAGCCATTCGAGTTGTTCATGACCTCGATCAGCCTTGCTGTGGCAGCGGTGCCGGAGAGCCTGCCCGCGGTGGTCACGGTGGCACTTTCGATGGGTGTGCTGCGCATGGCGCGCCGCCGAGCACTTGTGCGCAAGCTGGCCGCAGTCGAGACGCTCGGCTCCACCAACGTCATCTG
>JANYBU010000429.1 GCA_025360665.1 Nitrospira sp. | reverse complement strand
CACGCAGCGCGAGTTGAACGCCATCGCCCATCGGTTGAACACGCGCCCGAGGAAATGTCTCGACTTTGCCACGCCCCTGGAAGTCTACGCGCACCTGCGCCATCCTTCACCCGTTGCACTTGGAACTTGAAACCGCCCTGGAATTCACCCGGGTCGAAGCAGCAAAGGGGCAGCTCGAAATTGACTTCCCACCATGACTCCAGTAGGCTTTGATCATGACAACCGCGACGGGCCATCCATACATTGTCTGCACCGAGGAGATTCTCCACGGAGCCCCCATCGTATCAGGCACCCGCACCCCGGTGCGCGCGATCGCTGAGCTATGGAAGTTCGGCATCGCTCCTGAAGAGATCATCGGGCGTCTGCCTCACCTCACATTGGCCCAGGTCTTCGATGCCTTGAGTTACTATCAGGAGCATCGCGAGGCGATCGACGAAGACATCCGTCGGAATCGCGTACCGGCCGAGAAGATTCATCCCCGCCTCCAGTGACCGAGTCCTCGCTCTTCATCCGGCTGTATCTCGATGAAGATGTGTCGGTGTTTCTTGCACAGCTTCTGCGTCCACACGGCTTCGAGGTGCTGACCACGCGGGAGGCGAAGAATCTTGGACGCTCCGATGCGGCACAACTGCAATTTGCATCAGCCCACCAGCACACGATACTCACCCACAATCGCTGCGACTTCGAGCAGCTGCACGAAGCAGCGCTCCGAGACCAACGCCTCCATGCAGGTATTCTCATCGCCAGCCGCCGCGCCTCAGACTTCGAACTCGCCAGACGGATCATGACCGTGCTCGACACGTTCACCGCCGAAGAGGTCGCCAACCAACTCCTCTACCTCTAAAAATCCCGCAGTGACAATTCAACGGATGAATTTCCACAGTACAGACTCCTCCGCCTGCTTCAAGCGACAACTGACCGTGGCCGCATGGACACCCAAATAGTCCGCAATCTCGGCGAGCCGATACCCGCATTGTCGATAGTCCGTATGGATGAGAGAACTAGCGATCGACCACATGGGCGAGGAGGGTCAGAAACTGCGTGCGGTCACGATCATCAAAGACGATGTCCTGACGGGCATTGCCCAGACTCGTGACGTGATAGACAGCCCCGGAGAATTCAAGACGCAGCGGACATGCCATGGAGCGGGAGTCTCCCCCTCACAATGTATGATTGCAAGACCCCGTTTCTCCTCCCAGATGGTTCGGAGGGAATGCCGCATTTCGTGAAACGTTTCGGGCTTTCAGCGAGATACGAACGACGCTTCTTTCCTCTCGTGAAACGTAACGCGTGAAATGTAAAACGTTTCGGACTATTTAGCGAGAGACAAACCGGACGCGGTGGGATACTGGCGGGGCGGGGTGGCTGTTCAGACTGAACTGGTTACTGGCACTTTCTTATTCTGGGTACGCCCAGCCGCTTAGTGGGTCCAGATCTTTGCGGGAGTGGCTTCGAAGGGATATACATGAATCATCCACCCACCAGCTTGCGGAACGAATCGCCCGCCTGCTTGCTGACACTCTGATTCCGTGGCAATCGTCCCCTTGAGCCCGAGTTGTTTCCGGGGCATGCGGCGTCTACTGCCGTCCGGCTGGAAGCAGATATTGACGTGGGCATGCCACCGCGCGACGCTCAACGGAATGCGCTCGTTCAACTGGTTTTCACTCATGTCCCTCGGTGCGGTGTACATCGCCCCCTCGAGTTCATAACCATCCCCAGTTTTCTTGTACAAGAGCGCGGTCGGTTCAGCCGGATCAAAGCGAATCTTCGCCAGGAATCGCCGCTGCTTATTGGCGAAATGATAATGCTTTGGCGTTCGCTCGGGATGAAGCGGAACATAGCCGTCGTCCATGGCCACCCGGTAATCTCTGTACTTGGCAAGGGCCTGTCGCAAAATCTGAACGATCTGATCGGCACGCCTGGCGTCGTCTGCGTTTGTCGTTCGCAACAGCGTCCATTTCATGTGGGGTCCGAGATGTTGCTGATGGGGGACCATCATGTCGACAGTCCCCTCCGCGTGATCATGCTGATCCATGTCCATACTCTGGGCAGTAGACTCTCCCTGCGCTGACTCACCGACCTGAGCCGGACACGCACCATCCATAAGAAAGAACAGGCTCCCTGAGAAGACCACCACGATGGTCAGAAAGAACTTGAGGCTGCGAGTTGATTTTCGAATGCCTTGACCAGCCATGGTTACCCTCCATTGTGACCAGAAGATCACATGTCCATCATGGCGAACATGTTATCCCGCGTACTGACTTAACACCAGACATGTACCGCAGACAGGTGTTGCGAAACTTAAACTCTGCACATGAACCATGAAGAGTTCTGAGAGACGAACGACGAGATGTCAGAAGCAAACTCGGACGCGGTGGGCGGGCGCGGGCGTCAAGAAT
>JANYBU010000428.1 GCA_025360665.1 Nitrospira sp. | reverse complement strand
CACGCAGCGCGCGTTGAACGCCATCGCCCATCGGTTGAACACGCGCCCGAGGAAATGTCTCGACTTTGCCACGCCCCTGGAAGTCTACGCGCACCTGCGCCATCCTTCACCCGTTGCACTTGGAACTTGAAACCGCCCAGCTTCTCGGAGGCTCCGGGGGGTTGCTCTATCAAATGACTGAACAGGACCAAATTCAGTTGTCCGGCTCGTACGTTAATTTTCATACGACCAACGCACCCTTGTCATTCCGCGCCGGCTTCCCTGGTGTGAACCTGAGCCTGACCCATGCCTTCACAGAATCTCTGACGGGAACGGCATACGGTGGACCCCGTTTTGTGAGCTCAACTACCCAGACAGTCAGCGATAATATCAAGGCTCAGAGCACCGTCTGGTTGTTCGGCGCCAGTCTCGCCAAAAGGTTTGAACGCACGTCTATCCAAGTGAACGTGGATCGGGATATTGTGCCAAGCGGATTCGGCCTCCTCATTCAAAGGGATCGTGCTGGTCTAACAGTTTCTCATGATCTTACCGAAACCCTGGCTGCTTCTTTCAACGGATCCGGCTTTCTCGTCTCAGGTATCACGAGCCGCGCAATAGGCGGTAACTTCCCGGAGAGTCGTTACTTCTATCTCACTCCAAAGGTCGCTTGGAAGATCCTGGAGTGGTGGAAGCTTGAACTTTCCTATACCTATGGTTGGCGTGACGTAGACGGTTCCTCAGATCCTGCCATGTCCAATGCCACGATGTTCATGCTAACGTACTATCCTCCAAAACTCGCGTTTTCCAACTAGGCTATTTAATTTATGGCTACCCAACTGCGCTCACAAGAATCCGAACCGGTCCAGGGGCTTCGGGACTACGTGGCTATGTTTCATCGGCGACGGACTCTGATTGTCCTGGCTGGTGGCGTTCTGTTGGGCCTCAGCCTCGCTGCCGCGTTCCTCTGGCCTGCGACCTACAAATCCATGGCGACCATTCTGATCGAGGAACAGGAAATTCCATCCGAACTCGTTCATTCGACGATTACCAGTTATGCCGATCAGCGCATCGAAACGATCAAGCAACAAGTCATGAGCCGGACGACCTTGTGGAAGGTCGTGGAACAATACAATCTCTACCCGGACCTGCGTCGAACCAACCCTGCCGAAGAGGTGGTGAAGCGGTTCACGAAAGACATCGCAGTCGAAGTGATCAGCGCCGACGTCGTGGACAAGCGCACCCAACATCCGACGAAGGCCACCATCGCCTTTACCGTGGCGTACCAGAGTAACTCGCCCGACTTGGCTCAAAAGGTCGCCAACGAGCTGACCAGCTTGTTTCTGGGCGAGAATCTGAAGAGTCGAGAGCGGCAGGCGCAGGAAGCGACGTCCTTCCTCCAACAGGAGGCGGAGAATCTTTCCAAGCACATCGGTGAGGTCGATGAAAGGATTGCCCAGTTTAAGCACCGTGCAAACGGTGCCTTGCCTGAACTGATGCCCCTGAATTTGCAGCTCATGAGTCAGTCTGATCGAGAACTGATGGACATCGACCAGCAGATTCGAACCCTCGAGGAGCGCAAGAACTATCTTGAGGGTGAACTCGCCACGATCAAACCGAATACCCCGATCATGTCCGTGACTGGAGAACGCATCCTTGACTCATCCGAACGCTTACGTGCCCTTCGCGCCGAATATGCTGGAGCCTCTGCCAATCGGTCTCCCGACCATCCCGACATTCTGAAGATGAAGCAGGAGATCGAGGCCTTGGAAAAGGAGACGGGTCAGCTCCCCGAGATCGAGGAAGCGTCCAAACAGCTCATTGATGCCCGTGCTACGCTGGCTACTGTCTCGGAGCGCTTAGGCAAGGATCACCCTGACGTCGTTCAAGCCCGTCGGACGATTGCAGCTTTGGAACGGGAAGTTCGACAGCTCGCCTCTGTCCCTCTTCGAAGGCCCATGGGGAGGCCGGAAAACCCTGCCTTCATCAATCTTCAGGCTCAGCTCAATTCCGCGACCTCTTCCTTGAACGCCCTGCGGGCGACTCGCACGGCTGTGAAGCAGCGGCTTCAGGACTATGCCGCCCGCCTGGAACGGACTCCGGAGATGGAACATGACTATCTCTTTCTGACGCGCGATCGTGACACTTCAGGACAGAAGTATCAGGACATCCGGTCCAGACTGCTGGAAGCCAAGGTTTCTGAAGGTTTAGAGGTTCAGCGAAAAGGCGAACGGTTTTCTCTCATCGATCCGCCCAGCTTGCCGGAGAAGCCGGACAAACCCAACCGGCCCGCTATTGTGCTTCTAGGCTTTATTCTGGCCCTGGCTGGCGGAATCGGCTCCGGCGCGGCAGCGGAATCGTTCGATCATTCCATTCGCACGCCGGAACAGCTTGCGCAGTTGACTCAGTTGTTCCCGCTGGCGGTGATTCCCTTCATGCCGAACGAACAGGATCTCTCCCGCGCCGTGAAGCGCCGGCGCCTCCTTAAGGGAGCCGGAGTTGGCGCGCTCGTGACGATCCTCGCCCTGCTACATGTGTTCGTGGTGCCTTTAGATGTGCTGTGGTTTGCTGCGCTCAGGCGATTTGGCATAGAATAACCAGCAAGGGAAAGGTTTAGGTTGAGGAGAACTAGACTCGGAAAACTCTTCGCTTAGCGTAACCTCGACCTCAACCTTTTGGGTCATTACAGATATGGACAGATATCGGACTGCGCTGCAGCTCCATAGAGACCAACGGGGTCAGCCTGGTGCCAGGTCACAAGCGGGCAAGGCTGCCGGCGGCCAAACGCTGCCTCCCCCCATCGTCTATACCAGGACGAGGTCGTTGGATATTCCACTCGCTGTGCTTCGTGAGCGGCGAGTGATGGCCGCCTATGACAAGGGGCCGTTTGTCGACGCCTTTAAGATATTGCGGACCCAGGTTATGCATCGCCTTCGAGAAAATGATTGGAATGTGTTGGGTGTCACCAGCCCAGGCCACGGTGAAGGCAAGACGTTGACTGCCGTGAACTTGGCGGTGAGTCTTGCGATGGAGACGACCCAGACGGTTCTCCTCGTCGATGCCA
>JANYBU010000118.1 GCA_025360665.1 Nitrospira sp. | reverse complement strand
TCGCCGCTCATCGCGGCCAACGCCACTTGGGCTTTGAACACCGCTGAGTGCGTCCGTCTCGTTCTCTTTGTCATTCTCTGCTCCCTTTCATCGCCCTGTAGGGCCATCAACGGGAGCAGATTCTCCACGTATCGGCGTGTTCAAATTTCCGGGGCCGCTTCTATCCCGCCCACGTTTTATCTCCTCATTGCGGGCGTAAAAAGTAAGAATTTCTATGTGCTTTAGTGGACGAGTGCTATCGTAAATCCTAGGCCACTCTAACAGAGAGGTTTTTATTTTATGATCCAGCAACACGGCAAGCTGCTACAGATCCATCATCGTTTGAAAACAATCGTTGAAGAGCAAGGGGATCATGCCTTTGCCACTGCATTGGGTACTTGTATTGGAAATGCTCAAGGAGAGAATCCGGATTCTGAGACCTGTCCGTTTCGCAAGCTACTTTTAGAGGACTACGTGAAGACAGGCATCACGCCAAAGGAAGCGACAACGAATTCGAATGGCGTTTCGCCAGAGGGTAAAGGGCTATTTCCCGTCTCGATGCCGCATGATGCTCTCCTCAAGCGTATCCAAACTCTGCTTCAACAGGATGCCCGGCGGCTGGATGATCAGCGGTACCTCGAGGCATTGTTCGCCTGCGAGGCTGCCACTGAAAGCAATCCTCAGTGTCCATTTTCTCAATTGCGTGCGTCCCAGTCGAACAAGAAGTAGAGTTCGTAATTCTGTGTGTGAGGTGGCCCCGGAATAACAGACACGTGAGTTAAGCACCACGCTCTTGCCGTTCGAACTCCTCCAGACTGAACTTCGAAAACAAGCCGCTCGCGATGACATCATAAGTCAATAGTCATGTGTGACCACGAATCCCAATCGCAGCCAGGATGACGGGAGCGCCCCTCAGCTATCTCCAGCTGTTCGTGACGGAAGGCGCGGGAGGAGGGCTAGCTTGGAGGAAAGACTGCCGGGCCTTCAATTTCTTCAAGCGAGGCGACCGGCTGCAAATAAGTTAATAGTCAGGCCTGACCCCCAATATGTTACTAACGCCACACATGAGGCGCGCGCGTCAGCGCGTCGCTCTCTATGCGATAGTTAGGCGACGCCATAGCCAAAAGTCCAGTCCGTCCGGTTTTGACAAGAAGCGAACATTGGCACGTCTGTTCGACACAAGAGTTGTGTCGAACGGAAACTCACGATGGCCTCACAACGATCAGCCGTTATAAAGCACGCCGATGATGGCGCACGCGCTTGTCACGCTCCGGAACCCCTTGTGTGGCTTGCCGACGGAAAGAACTTGCGAGGAACCGAGACCGCCAATGCTTTCGAACTGCCGCAAGTGAGCAAGCTCGCTTGGAAGCGCCGCGCCCACACGCTTGAAAATGCTTGATCCGTCATCAAGGGTCAACGCGACAAGTGCATCCTTGTGCTGGCTGAGTTCATTTAGTTCAATGCGCTTGCCGCCGAGCACCACTTGATTTGCGAGTGCGAGAGGAACCGCGCTGTCGTCGACCACGCGGAAGGCAATCTCGGTGCGCTTCAACACGTCGCTCACATCAACCAGCACCGCTTCTTCCTTTCCCTGCGCAACCTTAACGGAGTGATCGAAAATTACTCCGACGACTCTATGGATGGCAACTTCGGCCTCGAGAAGAATGATCGTCTTAGGGGTTCTTGTCCTGGGATCGGGGATTTCCGCCGTGAGGCCGATAACGCCTTCGTTCGCGTCGCGCACGAGGCGGCGCGCGTACGTGGCGCTTCCATGCCGTGCGATGACAAGCAGCCGATCCGCCGCAGGTCCTGGCACGGCTTCGACTATTGCAAGCGAGCCAACCGGCGCGGCAAATCCAAAATTGGGTCGGCGGAGATAATAGGCGACGGCGCTATCGAGAAGGTGCGGATCGAGGCGTTCCGGATATTCTTGCGATTCACCCGAAGGCGCGTGCTGCGTGAATGCGGCAAGATCTGGACAGACCAAGACGTTCAACGCGGGATGGGACATAGGCGCGAGCGCAGGCGGTGCCTCGGTCGCGGATTGATGGTCATCGGGCGCGTCCCTGCGCCGCCACCGATAGCACTCCTAGTACATCTGCTCGACCAGTTGGAGGAGTTCGCTTAGGTCATCGGCACACTGCGCCACATCCGCTGCCCTGATCTCCTGGCGCCGGCCATGATGCGCTTTATTCATCAGGACGATCACAGGCGAGCTATCGGCCAGCGCTGGATGATCGAGGAAGCGGCGAAAGACATGCGCACTGAACATTCCATGGGGACCCAATTTCACAAGCGGGCGCAGGCGCTGGATGAACGTTGCGAGCGTCGGATCGGGATTGGCGATGGCCCACGCCGCATGGGCCGGATCGTCAAACATGTCGCCAAGCTTGGCTTCGAAAAACACACGGCAGCCATCGGCGAAGTCGCGCGCGGATTCCTCCGCGTTTCGGTCTGCTTCAAATCGAGCCTTACGTTGCTCGATGACCGGGAGAGGAGGCGTGGTTCGCACGAGGGGCTGCTGGCGCGTCGCGGGATGTACTTCGAGATGCTCGATCCCACCGGGTATCGCAAGGCGGGATACCCACGCGCAAAAGCGCGGATCGTAGGAAGTCACAATCAGTTGCGCGCCTGCGGCCACGATCGGGGCAAGCGCCGCCGCGAGGCGTTCCCGGTTTTCGTCGTCGAGCAGTTCTTGCGGATCGTCGAGGACCAAGGTCGTCAGCCCGCCGCGCTCTTTCAGCACATACTCCCAGAAGGCAAGAAAGAACGCGACTAAGCTAGCGCGCAGGGCCGAAGCGTTGGTTACATGCTGTGCGGGGGCCGAGACGCCTCCCGCCTGCACGACAAGGTTCAACTCGCCCTTGCGGCCCATCCCGGTGTCGATCAACTCATGCGCGGTATCGGGGAACGCGCCGAGATAAATCCTGGAACGCCAGTCACCGGCGTCCTTGCGCAGGGTCTTGCGAAGCTGATCGACCTGCTCGTCAGCCAATTGTCCCAAACCGGCGAGGTTCGCGAGGGCCGCGCTCGCGGTAGCGTATTCGCTGAGACGCCGTTCGGCTGCTCGCCGCGCCTTCAGGTGCTGCTTGAGGCGGCCACACTGGACGAGCGCGTCGGAGATAGGCTGCGCGGCTTTCACCGTTGCTTGAAGGTCGAGCAACTTTCCGGTAAGCGTGATTGTTTCGCTCGGCTCACCTCCTTTCGGCATCCCCCCAAGCACGCGTACTAAGATCTCACGAGCCAGCGTATCGTTTCCCTGCCGCCATCGTGCAAACCGGATCGCACAGTCGAGCCGCTTCAAGGCCTTGCCAAGCGCATCACACCCCTTTGGGAGTGTGATTTCGACGGGCTCGGCAAGCGCCGCACGATCCTTGATGGCCTCATCGAACGCGGATGCGGCCTGCGTCCTTAACTCCGCCAATACACCGCGAAACGGATCGAAGGCGAATAGCTCATCGATGATCGCCGCGCGAAGCAGGTCACAAGGATGGGCCGGTAGGTCGACGGCCGTTTCGGCGCGCAGCGCTTCAGGCAGACTTCGCATAAGGTCGCCTTGCGCGTTCTCGGCCCAACGGCTAAGCGTTTGCGACAGCAGTGCTGAGTCTGCGGCTGCCTCATGCAGATGCATCTTCACCGGTCGGCTGGTCACAGGATCGACCGCGTGATCGAGGGTGCCGCCGCAGACAACGCAGGCGTCATCCTTCCGTTGCGGGTCGGGATGGTCCGCAATCCAGGTCGCTACGCGCGCATAGAGGCGGGTTCGGGCGGCTTCTGATGGTTTTTGCGCCAAGGCATCCAGCGCCTTGGCTTCGGTGAGAATGGCCTGAACTTTAGCTTCGGCGGCGTTCAATTGTTCCGGCGTGAGCTGGTGCAGCGCACTAAGTTGAGCCGCAGATGTAAGGCTTTGCGGTTGGCTGATGCGCTCAAGCGCTCGTCCGACGTTCTTCTCAAGATCGGAAAGCAGCGCGGGATTGGCTGGATCGAAGTGCTCGCCCAGAATGTGACGCGCGGAATCGAACGCGGCGGCTTTCGCGGTTTCAAAATGCTTGGTGATCGTGTCGAGTGTCTTTTCGATCTCCTTGTCATCAGACGGCTGAGGCGCGGCCTGTGCCGGCTTCAGGCTCGGATGCGCAAGTAAGACATTTTCAAGGTCACCCTTCGCGGTGCTGTAGTCAGAGTCCGCCCGAGCGCGCTCGCCTGTTTTGGCCTTTACGAACTCCTTGTCGATCTTGGCCTTCGCCCGCCGCACATGCTCGGCGAGATCGACGAGGGCGGACAGGCCCGTGAGCTGAGAAACGGAGCGGCCCAATTCGGATTCCGATCCGACTTTGATCAACGGAAGAAGCCCCGGCATGATGGTGCCGATGCGCATCGCGATCGGATCGATGCCGAGGACCGTGAGATCGGGCGGCGTTTCCTTCAGTTTGCCCTGTGGTGAGCGGCTCTGGCTGCGCCGAATCACCGGCAGTTCCGCGCCGGTCTCGTCGATAAACGTCAGCTCCACCCATGTGTCGGCAGGCACCCATGGTTGATCAGGCCGGTACTGTTCCACATTGGGCATCGGCGTGAGTGGTGACAGCTTATGCGTGGTGCGTTCGTCCCCCCCGGTTACCGCGGAGACCTGGCAATCGAAGTCTTCCGCGGATTCGGGTTCGCGCTGCGGGCGCAGCATCTCCCCTGTCAGAGCCCAAATGATTGCATTGAGCAGTGAGGTCTTGCCCGAGCCGTTCCGGCCTTCGAAGAGCGTGAGCGGCGATGTGAATTCGTGGACGTAGTTTGCAGGCGCGGCGTCAGGCGTTCCGAATTTATGGAGACCGGCGAACCTGTGCGCCTCCAGCCTCTTCAGCTTCAGGCGCCTCTTCTTGGCGTTCGGCGGCCGCGCGGGTAGCGCCGCCAATTCTGGCGGTACCAGAAGAATGGCATCGACTAGGTCTTCACAGTTCACCGCGCTGACGTTGGTGGTCCACGCGGCGGTTCCCTTCTTGCGGTACCATTCGAGCGCACTGCGCGTCCGCTTATCAGGCAAAACAAAAGGCTTCCTCCCTGCGGCTGTCTCAACCGGCCTGTCGCTAACAAGGTCGGCGATTAGAGAATCTAGCGTATGAAGATGCAGAGATCGTGATTCAGATTCTGGCATGTTCCCTCATATGAGGCGGCGACAATGCGGTATCAGAATTGAGTATAACCAGGGATCGCATCAAAGCGTCAAGCCTGACGTTAGCCCTAATGAGTGTATTGTGAAACCGACAATGGCACTCTACACAGTGCCCGCGACTCGGCCTTTGGCCTTCAGGTTGTTGAGCCCACGGGCCGCTTTTGGTTGAATGTCTGTCGAACGTTTCTGGCGGATGTCGCGGTCGCCATTGTGCCGTCTAATGTCGCCCATGAGTGGCCGAGCAGGCGGGCGAAACCCACTTGCGAAGGTCCGCCTCAATGAGCCGGTTAAACCGTTGATTGCGGCTTTTTAGGAAGCGTGCGGCGACGCAGGTTGGCAAGAGGCTGGTGCCCCTGCTGCACGCGCATTCGATCAATCGCTCCGGCTGTCGCCTCATAGTGTTTCCTTTCCTTTTCTGGGGCGGCGCTCCACATATCTTGAAGGGCATGCCAAGCTTTAGCCTCCGCAGTGGGCGTGAATCGCCAGTAGGCGACTTCATACCGCACGCCAATTGGATTATTCGCTTCATCTGTCGAACACTGGATGAACCGGATTGATTCCTTCGATGATTTGGAAGGATCCTTTGTCTGTTCACCGAGATGCTGTATGGCTGAAGGGTGGAGAAGAATTCTCAGACCTTTAATGCCACAGCTTTCCGCAGCGTTGGAGCGCACCACGCCGGTTCCTAGAAAGTGCGCGGCATGGTCTCCCCCCTCAACAGTGACATCGGATCGAAACCTGAGCGCAGAGAATGAGCCATACCCGATGCCGATGCGGACCGGAACTCGTTGAGGTAGGAGATAGTGCATCAACTGAATAGCAATGCTTGCTGCATGGTATAGGTGCGCCGTCGCAATGAATGCAGAATCAGAGAAGGTGACTGCGGTTACCGAATGCTTCATCTTTGCGAGGTCGATGACGGCTTTCAGCGATCGGTGAAAGGCTGTGAAGACTTGCGTTAGTGGATTCTCGCGTCGCATCAATATCATGTTGAGGCTCTCCACAGAGAGCGGGCGATCAGCAACCTTGATTTGTTCCAGCTCAAGGGTGTGCTGCTCTGTTAGTGACGCGAATCCAAGCACATCTACGAAGACGACAGCCCTTGAGTCGACCATGGCGTTCGATTTTTGCTCTTTTGCTTGCACGGGGGTAACTTGTCAGCGGTCTAACCGTGTAATATCTGGTTCCGTATAAGACACCAATTGCCTTGAGATGCAGGATAAGGCTCCTGTGGCATCCTGCCAGGACTTCGACGTAAGTCAGGCAATTTACTCGAGGTACTTCGGTGAGTCCCTCAATAGTTTCGGCAAGTTCATTAGATCTCGGACTAACCAGATAGACCAGACCAACCAAATAGACCAGACGAACCGTGTTTAAAAGTTTCCTGCCTGGACCACATCATCGAGGCTGTTGATGTCAAGCCAGTGCCCTGCCGTATAGAGCACTCGGACGGGATATTGCCGTTTCAACAGTTCTTGAAGCAGCTGGGGGATGCCTGCCTTGCGGTTGGCCGGATTGGCCAGCAGCTCCGCTATGACGCCGGTGATATGGCTGGCGGCGATGGGCGAGACTTTGAGAAACCCCATCCAGACCCCGTGGATGGATTCTTTGGGGATGTTGTTCCCCAATTGCTTGAGATAGATCTTGGCGTTAAAGGCCTTTCTCGAATTGGGAATGGTGCATTCGGTGAACCCACCGAGGCGGGCATAGCTGCTCTGCTCCTGCCAGTTGCTGTCGACGAAAATGACACAGTCATCCGTCTCCTGACAGAGGGACTGGGGAATATATTTATTGAACAACACGTCGCCATAGGAAATGATCGTGTTCTGAGCCGGTCCTTTCCGGGATCGGAGGGCCTTCAAGAGCGAATCCAGTTCGCCGGTGTCCGCAAAATCGTCGTTATCGACATAGGTCAGGTTGGGCAGATTGACAGCCTCTTTTTTGTATCCCCTGACCACCACGATGTCCTTGATCCCGACGGCATTGTAGGCGTCGACAATATGGGAGAGGATGGGTGTGCCCTGGATCTTGACCATCGTTTTAGGTTGCTGTTCGGTGAGTTCCCCTAATTCCTTGCCTCGGGAGGCGGCCAGCACGATGGCAGCGGTGCCCTCGGCGCCTTTGGGCAGATAGAGGTCTTCGGCGTCTTGAAGCTCTTCGGCGTTTTGCAGGCGGAAGATTTCTGAAACCGGCACGACTTTGTCTTCAATGGAGAGCAGCTGTTCATCCTCCTTGAGGGTCCGCGCGGTTTTCTGCATGGCAGACACAGATGACCGGAGCATGTGATTGGCCCAGATCACCATGGAAATCCCATGCTGCCGGAACACATCGGTGGGCGTGGCGTAGTACTTGGTGGGCACGATCACGACGGGGCAGCGGTTGCCCCATTCCTGTTTGAACACCAGGATCTCATCTGGCACTGACAGTGCGCTGTGGATGAGGATGCCGTCCGCCCCTGCTTGATGATAGGCCTCGGCTCGACGCAGGGCTTCAGCCAGGCCCCAGCCGCAGATGAAGGATTCCACGCGGGCGATAATACAAAAGTCCGGATCGGTCTGCGCGTCTTTGCCGGCTTTAATCTTGCCGCAGAACTCCTGCATGTCCGCCATGGGTTGGGCGCCGCCCTTGATGAAGCTATTTGTCTTGGGGAAGAGCTTATCCTCGATGCAGACCGCGGAGATTTTGCGTTGCTCCAGTTTACGGACGAGCCGCTGCATGTTATTGAAGTTGCCGTATCCCGTGTCACCGTCGAGAAGAATCGGAATCGTGGTGGCATCGGACATGAATTCCAGCACCTCAAGCACCTGGGTCCAGCTGGCCTCGTTGTTGTCCCGGACGCCGAATTGGGCGGAAATGGAGAGGCCGCTGGCCCAAATGCCCCGAAAGCCGGCTTCTTGAACGATTTTTGCGCTGAGGCCATTGTGGGCTTCACAGATGAATTCCAGCTGCTCCGACAAGAGGAGCTTCTTAAATTGACGTGATGCGGTCATGCCTTGTGTCGAACTCATGGATTTCCTTCCTTGTTCCCGCCGAAACCTTTAGCAGGATGCTGAAAAATCCCGCCAGCATCGTTCTCGCTTCGCTCAGAGGCTCAACGTACCGAAGCGTACGCCTCGCCTCTTCGCTCGCTGCGGCCTTGCTGGACAGCCTTTTTGAGCATCCTGGGGAATGTTCTCTTTGTATCCCTGACATGCAGATCATCGAAGTTCGACTGTGTCACACTAGTCCTTCCGCAGCCTACTAGGCTCTATTCAGGAGGACGCAATGCGTTGGTCTCGCCAGATCGTCTTCGGGGATGTCGATGCCATGTTCGCTTCGGCAGCCGTGGTGAAGGACCCGAGCCTCGCCGGTAAACCCGTGGCGGTCGGCGGCCCACCGCCACGGGGGATCATCGCTGCAGCCAGTTACGCTGTGCGGGCATTTGGCATCCATTCGGCCATGCCGACCGCGAAAGCCCTCCAGCTCTGCCCCAACCTTATACTGCTTCCTCCTGACCGGCCCCTGTACCGACAGCTACACGATGCGATGCAGCACGTCACCGATCAATTATTCCCTCTCACCGAATGGAGCAGCATCGACGAGTTTTATGCCGACACGACACAGCTCCA
>JANYBU010000116.1 GCA_025360665.1 Nitrospira sp. | reverse complement strand
CACCCAATCGTCATCTTCCAGATACTCGATCAAAATCTCCACGCTTGGACGCCCGATGGCCAGCAGATTGATCACAGTGCTCATGCGCGCCTCTTCCCGTTCGCTCAACTCCTCAATCGCGCGCAGCGCGTCAAACACCTCGTCGATGCGTTCACGAATCGCGCTCAACTTCTTGAGCGTCCGCACGGCAATGTCGCGAACGGCCGGCTGCCCCATCGCATTGATGAACGCGTCCACCGAACGGGGATCGAGCAGATGTTCCAGCATCGTCGCGGCCATGATCTGCGCCTCTGGGTCCTGATGGGTCAACATCTCGCAGAGCGGCGCGATCGCATTCGGAATGACCCCCAACAACTGCGAGGCCGTCACGCGAATCCCCTCATCCTTCGTAGCATAGAGCAGCGAGGCCAGCGCCGCTGCAGTCGTCTCGTCCAGCACCCCTGCCATATGTTCCAAGGCTGACGCGCCGGCCTTGCAGACAGTTTCTTCTTCATCCTGAAGCAAGCCGACCAAGGGCACGCCGGCCTGAGGATCGTTCACGCGCGCCAGCATGGCCGCCGCCTCGGCTTTCAACGCCGGCGAGCCAGTCTGCAGCGCGTGAATGAGCGCTTGAACCGCGCGCGGCCCGCCCGACAGGCAGGCCGCGGTCGCCCGCATCCGTCGCCAGTCCTCTTCATGGACAAGCTCAGAGACCAGCGCTTCAATACTTTCCTTGGCCATATAACCAGTTCCGTCACTCGAACATTCTGCTAGACACGACCAGACCGCCAGCCTACCTTGGCCAACGTGTCTTTAACATGGTAACGGATGTTGTCATCCGACTCGCGTGCCAGCACGGCCAGCAATGGCGCAATCACGGCGGAACCGAATCGAGTCAGCGCGTCGGCGGCTTCTGCTCGCGTCACTGTATGGCGGAGCGCCTTCAAGAGCGATGGCATGGCCGCCTCGTCTCGGATCGTGCCCAACGCTCTGACGGCAGCGCCCAACGTCAGTATTTCTTCATCCCACTGATCGCCGCAGCCATCGATCGGCCGCGAGATCTCCGGTCGGTCCACTCCTTCAAGAACCGCGATCAGCACCGGCACCGCACGACGATCACCGATCCGGCCCAGTGCCTCTACCGCCAGCGGCCGCAGCCCCGGCTCTTTCATCGCTGTCACGAGGAACTCTACCGCGCGCGCATCTCCGATCTGACCCAGCGCGCGGACTGCATCCTCGCGAACCGCCCTGTCCCGATCGTTGAAGAGTACCGATAACAGAGGGGCCACAGCCTCCGGCGACCGCGTTTTCCCTAGAGCCTCAACCGCATGCAACCGCACCAGCCATTCAGCATGGGTCAACGCGACGAGCAGCGATGACAACGCCGCCTCCCCCATGGCAGCGAGGGCTGTGGACGTCTCCTCGCGCACGGCCTTCACTGAATCTTGTAGAAGCGGCACCAGCGGCGCTACCGCTCCAGGGTCTTTAATCCGACCCAACGCCTTGGCAGCGTGCATCCGCACAATCCAATCAGGGCTCCCAAGCGCCTTGACGAGCGGCACGAGCACCCGCGCATCGGCAATGGTAGCCAATACCGACGAGGCCAACTCCTGAACCGTGAGCACCGGATCGGAGAGGCAGGCACCTAGCGTCGTCACGGCTGGCTCTCCGATGGCCAAGAGGGCGCCGATCGCCGCATCGCGGACCGCGCGATCGCCGTCATGAAGCACGGAAACCAACGGCACCACAGCCCTTGGATCCCGAAGTGTGCCAAGCATCGTGGCGGCCTCTTCGCGAATCGCCCAATCCTCGTCTTTGAGAGCAGCGATCTGTTCAGCTACCGCATCAGCCATGTTTTTTTCGCAACCTGCTAGCCCCTTTGGGCAAAATCACCCGAAGGGCCGAATCGGCCAGTGTCGCCAAGGGGCATGTCCACTCGGGCATTGTCGACCACGCTCGAATTGACAATGATGTCTTCCGGCGCCGGCATCCACCCCAATTTTTCGAGTGTTTCAAGCGCCAATTGCCGCAAGGCATCTTTCGCCGTGAGTCGAACCGACGCATAGGAAAGCACCCGCTCCCCTTCTGCGATGACTTCGGACGCTTTCGGGTCATACAAAAAGGCAATCAACGGCTCAATCGCCGTATCACCGATGGTGGCCAGGGCGGCGCTGGCCTTCTCGCGTAACACGCCGTCCTTCAACAGCATGATCAAATCTGGAATGACGCGCGGATCACGGAACTGGCCGAGCGCCGTCGCCGCCGCTTCCTTGATAAAGGCGTCTTCGCTGACGATACAGCCTGGCGTCGGGGTTCCATCCTGTCGAATCCCCTTCCCCTTCAACGCATCCAGCACCGGAGGCAAGGCGCGAGGATCGCCGATCATGCCGAGCGACGCAATGGCATGCCGCTTCACCGCGCCATCCTTCATCGCCTCGATCAAGGGATCGATGGCCCGTGGATCGCCGATCTGGCCCAGGGCGATCGTGGCATCTTCACGGACGGCCCGATCCGGATCTTTCAGCGCGGCGATCAGGACGTCGACGACTTTAGAGTCCCGCACCCAGGTTCGGCCGATTTGATAATCGGTGGTCATCCCACCGAGTGCGCGGGCGGCGTGGCACCGGACCACAAAATCTTTATCCTTGAGACACTCAATCAGCGGATCGACGGAAGGCTGACCGATAGAGATAAGTGCTGTCCCGGCTGTTTCTCGCACCGTTTTCGAAGGATCACGGAAAAGTTTGATCAGGACTGGGATCGCCCTCGAATCGCCGATCTTGCCCAGCGCCTCTGTCACCGCACTCTTCACGGCGCCATCGCGATCTCGACAGACGAGCATGAGTGCCTCGACGGATTTTCGATCCTTTAGTTCTCCACAGGTTTTCGCGGCATGTTCGCGGACACGCCACCGCTCATCCTTCAATGCAGTGATCAGGCGATCAACGGCTGTGGCTCCCATCGAGGCCATGGCCGCCACGGCATCGTTCCGCACGTCCATGATGGAATCGTTAAACAGGACGATGAGCGCTTCCACCGCTTTAGCCCCGCCGATCCTGGCCACGCCCCAGCCCGCATGGGCCCGCACCGTCCAATATTCATCTCCACAGGCACCGACCAGCGCGTCCAACGTGGTGGGATCGGCGAGTTCGGCAAGTGCCTTGGATGCCTCCTCGCGGGTCGCGTCGTCGACATCCTCGAGTGCTTCTAATAGATCATCAAGCGCCTGGGCCATTGGTACCGCTCCTCTACTGATACTGGTAATCGCGCTGGCCGCCGTGCGGATAGGTCCGGCTGCAGCGGATGGTTAAGGTCTGGGTTCCTCGTCCCTCCACACATTGGTCGAGCGACTGGGCAAACTCCAACTTCCCCTCTAAGGTCACCGTGAACGGAAAATCATACGTGAAGCTCCCAAATTTATATTTCCCCGGCTTCAGTTTGAGGGCACGAGACTCGGTCGTCTTGTAGGCATCCATGGACTCGGGGTCCGACGCATAGATGGACGGAGTGATGCCGGGCACTTGCCACCAGGACTGAGGATTAATGGCGGTGGCGTCGATGGTAATGGCGTGCTCCTGGGTATACGAAACAGGCGGACCGGCCGCGGCCGGCGAGACAACCGCCGCAGAACCCAGCAATCCTCCGATCAGACAACGGATCATGTACCATTTAACATTCTGCATCATGTGACCTATTCCAGACTGGATCCCTGTGGGGCCGCGGCAAAGGCAGCCTGAAATATTTCTTCCACGGCATGACTGTCCCATTCGGTATGTGTCTGTAATCCCAACGTCCTCATCACGGTCGCGCCGGTATCTAAAATGGAGACCGGCTGATGAATCGCGAGGCCATGTTTAATCCCCACCCCCGAGGCAATCCACGGAACCATCGGAACGGCCGTGTCAGCCTGTTCCTGGTCCGCATCCCTGCCTTGGGCACTGAGCGACGTCACGAACAAGGTCGTCCGGTTGGTCAGCCCCTGCTCTTGATAGATGTCCAACACGGATTGTATAGCCCTATCCACAGTGCGAAGGGCGTCACGGTACTCCTTCGAAGCCCAACCTCGTGACGCACCCGCTCGACCCGCCTCAGGAAGATGCACGACCAGGAAATGCGGCAACGAAAGGACGGCATGCCCGTAGCCATGGCCGCTGGTCGCTTTGTTGAAGTATTGGCGGATATAGGACACGATCCGGTCCGTGCTGCACTCAGGCTTCAGAGGCCCGCACATCTGGTAATCCGTGTAGGGCTCGGGTCTTGCCAACTGATAGAGCGACTCGTCCATGAGGAAAATTGCGCTGTCGCGCCCCCCGCTGAGATCGAGGTAATCGAACACGCTCGGGGCGCGTGGGTAGCCGCGGCTGAATTCGAAGGTGTTCCAGGTAATGCCGTGTTTCTCGACCGGCATCCCCGTAATCAATGACGCCATCGTCGGCAGCCGTAACGCAGGCTTCACCGCCGTGGCAGACCAGGTGACAGCCCCTTCCTTGATCAACCGGCTGAGGGTCGGCATCGTGCCACCTTTCAGGGAGTCTTGGCCGAATCCTTCGAGGACAATGAGAATCACGTGTTCGGCCGGAGCCGTTGAGGCAGGAGCTGGCGCCGATACAGTGGCAACCGCCGCGTCTCTCGGAAGGACCAGATAGAGAAAGAAAAAGGATACGGCCAGTATCCGAATCGACCATCCGCGATCAAGGCTGATTGACGTGTGCACAGAGCAGTTCTTTCTATTCCATTCCAAGGGAACATCTACGCTATCATGGCGTTTTCCGCCAAGGCAAGCGAGGCAAGGCCTCGCCCGCACGATCCATAGCCCGCATTATTCGTGACGGTTCGTCGCGAAATGGCGGAGTGGCGCGCGACAAGCGCGAGGAGCGAGACTCGCGTGACGTGTGAGCCCTGTCCCTGCCTGTCGCGCTTTTCCCGCCAGTCTCGCCCGTCTCGCTTGAGTCAGGCATCGGCGATTGCAGCAGAAGCGCTCATGTGTAGTGCGGGTTAGGGTTCATGCGGGTGGGACGGCTCCTGGCACAGCGGTCGATGTCGGTGCTATGCTTAGACTTGGCCTCGTGGCTGTCAACGAGTCAGTCCCTGGTGCCTCAGTCCGATCCAGCAGGTGAGGGCGATGCCAGACATCTTTACTCCACAGGCACCCACCCGCGTGGCATTCCCTCGCATCCCCTTGCTGAGCCTGAGCATCTTCACCCTCTTTGTCATCCTGTCTGTCTGGCCGTCAGTGACTCTGGCAGAAGTCCGAGTCGTGACCGCCCAGGGTGAACACCGGATGGGAGACCGTGACACCAGAGAAGACGCCATCCGCCTGGCCACCGAAACGGCCAAGCGAAATGCCCTGGAACAGGTCGCCGTCTACCTCGAAAGCATCACCATCGTGGACGGTCTAGATGTGACGAAAGACGAAATTCGAACCTATACCGCTGGTTTGGTCCTTGTCCTGGAGCAAGAGACCAACACGACGCTCGATGGCGACACCATCGTTGTCAGAACGGATCTGGTAGCCCAGATCGATACGGAAGAAGTGGGACATGCCATCGCGGCCTTGCGGGAGAACGAGGACGCCCGGCATCAGCTCGTCGCGCTGCAACAGGAAAATGACCAACTACAACAGGACCTCGATGCGGCGAATCAGGCCTTGGCACAAGCCTCGACCGCAGAGCAGACACAGCAGGCGGCCCAGCAACGCCAAGACATCTTGAATCGGGTGCAATCGAACGCCATGGTCTCGCAAGCCTGGACGGATTGGGTGCTCGTCTCGCCGGCTGTCTATCCCTCTCAATGGGCGGGGTCGGCCCAGATCCTAGCTCTCCTGAGCGTCGCACAAGGCTTATATCCCACAAGTCCGCATGTCCAAGTGGCACAACAAGTGATTACCACAAGACAGCCGCCATCGCCGCCACAACCGCCCGTTCCCCCTGCACCGGGAACGAGGCAGCCGACCATGCCACGCCATCAGATCACGGCGGCGCCGGGATCGCAGACTGTTCTGCGAACGTTGAACGAAATCACGCACAACACACCGACAGCACCACCGCACATCGGCAATCAACCCGACGTTATATATCAGATGCCGCCCTCGACGGGATCGAGAACCTTGACCGATATCCGTCAGCTGAATCCGTTCTTCCCGTCACCGAGCGGCGCTCCATCCGCCGCGCAACAGACTCCGATTTCTGGCTCACGGTCAGCTCGCCCACTTCAGCAGTTTTTACAGCCCCCGCAAGCAGCGGCGGGCGTTCCCCCGACTGGACAAAGACAATTACCTCCGACGATGAACCAGATCCATCCTCCGACCCTCCAGCAGATGCCACGCGTGCCCTATCAGATCGCCCCGAGGGGGTTTGGTGGCGGAGGGCATCATGGCGGGGGCGGTCAAGGAGGCGGAGGACGAGGGAGGTAGCGCGTGAGGAGCAAATGTAGTCAGTTGATCGTTGCGTTGATCGCCGCGGGTTGTTCAATCTTGCTGCCGCTGCATTCGTTTGCTGCGGATCCAAGCGATGTTCGAACCCACGCAGAGCAATCCTTTGATCAACTCAAGCAGCACACAGGACAACAAGACCCCACAAAAGCGCCGTCCGGGTTGCGCCACAAGGTTGAAGATCGCAATAGCTATTCACCGGACCAGTACCTCGTCGGCAAAGGTCAGGGGGATCTGAATAAAGGCAAGATGGTCTGCCAGCGGGTGTCAGAGCTCTCAGCCCGGACCGATCTCGCGAAACAAATCCGTGTGATGGTCAAGGAACACATGGTCGATCGAATTCGCGAGCGGACTGGCCGAGAGGCGGAACAGGACATCGAACTCACCAGGGAGGAAATCGTCCAGGAATATCTCCAGGGCGTGAAGATCGTAGATCGCCAGATGGACGAAGAGGGCAAAACCTGTAGCGCCACCGCCGTCATGCCCAAGAGCCAAATCCAGCCCAACCCAGCACCCGACCGCCTCGAACCCACCCCGGCGGTCATTCGATAAGCCACCTCCCCTCTAACAGGCTCTGGAAAAGCCATTTCGGCACAACAAAACCTCGATGGCCTAGGCGCCTGGGACAAGCCCTGTCTGTCTGGTCTATCTGGTTAGTCTCATGCAACCAAACAAACCAGACAGACCGAATAGACCAAATGAACAAGACAGGCTGATGGGCTTTTTCAGCATCCTGCTGGTCATTCGTTGCAGTCCGTCACCCACATCGGATATGTAACTCCCCTATGCCGATCGAAAACAGTTTTCAACACGACGAGATGTCCCGGAAAAATCCTGGCGAGCGACTCACCGTTCGTGAGGTCACCCCGACTAACCTGCCAGAATCGCCTCCCGGGCAGGACGCGATGGCCGCACTCGGCAAGCGCCTGTCGCAAACCGGTGTCCGCGTGATCGTCTTGCTGCACGGCTCCATCATGGGGACCGACGTCTTTGGGGTACAACGGTTGGATGAACTGGGCGGGCTCAAACGTGGCTACTCGCGTGGCGTGGCGGGACTCGATGCCTTACTGGCCCTGATGCGGGATGGCAGCAATGGCATCTCACCGCTGCCCGGCGGGTTGAAGTCACCGCTCGAAAATGATGACGCCACCAAGAGGCTGCTCGATGAGCAGATCGGGGATGCCGGAAATTTCACAAACACCTACCTGGAACTGATGAGACAGTCGCTCAACCGAGGCCTGGACCGTCCGATCCATTGCGTCCGCGAACTCTGGTCCTGTGAACAGCACCACCTGGGCCGTACCATGGCGGCCGTCTCGCTGCTCGGACGTCTTCGCGACTGGAGCGAGACCCACAAGCTGGGCCAAGGAGATCGAATCCTCGTGCAGGCTCATGGGCAGGCCGGGTTAGTCCTCGCCCTCGTCTCGAACCTCTTATGTGTGGCCTCGACCAGTAGCCGAACGCGGCTGCTCGATCTGTTGTCGGCTTTTGCCTCGCAGGTCAATCGATCAGACATCGCCTCGACGATTCAACGTGTCGCTCCGCTGCTGTCGAATGGCACACTCCTCAATAGAGCGATGCTGGACGTCGTCACGTTCGGCATGCCGGTACGTTACGGATGGGACATGTCAGGATTGCGCAAGCTGCTGCACATCGTCAACCATCGGAACCTTCGAACCGATGGCAAGACCTGGCTCTCGAAGATGGAGTTACCCCAGATCACAATGGAAATGCCGATCGCGTGGGGCGGAGATTATGTACAGGAATTGGCCGTGGCCGGCAGCGATGCCGTGCCGACGACCGATGCAGCCAAGGCGGCCAATAAAGCCGTCTGGGAGATCGTGGAACCGTTTGATGGATTCGAACGATGGCTCGAATGTGCCCGCCGTGCCGTCCGTATCCCGAGTGAGGGGCTGGGGATTCTCGCCGACTACAAAGATTCCACCGGGTCAACGAATGTGCGCGACCACTACTTCGGCCACGCGGCCTATACCCGCCTCAACGCGATGCTGTTCAACACCTCAGAGATCGTGAAGTCGTTCTACTCGGTTGGATAGCCGCCACTTATCGCTTGCTCCAGGGCTTCGGTCTCATTCGAACAAGGTCTCTTGCGCCGTGCACAATCGTGAGGATCTGCACGACGCCCTTCCTCAGTCGATAGATTATTCTGTATCCCTCGATCAACAGCTCACGAACGCGTGGGTCTTTTGCCTCGGGGACACGCCGGACGCTCTCTGGGAAATATGCAAGACGGTCAACGGACAGAATGAGACGCTCGACAAGAGCATCGGCGTATTCGACAGAATCTCTGGCGATGTAATCCTGGATATGTTCGAGATCGGCAACGGCGGGGTCGGTCCACTCAAGGCGGATCATTTCTTAATGAAACGCTTCTTCACGTCTTCGTGCGATACCACTCTCTCTTCATCGGCAGCCTTTACACCAGCTTCGATTTTCTTGCGGACGTATACGCCGTACATGATGTCGTCCCAGGTGGCCTTTTCCGGAAGCTTCTTTACCATGTCGAGGGCTTGTTTTTTTGCAGTCGGCATCACCCACTCCTTCCAAATCGGTGCTCGAAGTCTAGGCCTCTCGATTCTCTGAGTCAAGATCGCGTCTCGATGAACGGAAGGTCTGCCGAGCGTACAACCAATATACTTCTCATCCCTCTCGCAGCTGTACTGCCAACGGTTCCCAGGAAAATATGCCGTCAAGGTAGGCATGCCCGTTCGGCGTGGTGGCCACGAGTTCGATGGATTCGTACACGCTGATCGTCGTGCCGCTGCCGGCTGAGGCCGAGACTTGCATGGTCAGTGCGGCGCTTGGGGCCTGTGAGGCAATGTCGTGATGCGTCCGCAATTGCTTTGGCGAAGCGAGAAGATTCACAAACTGGGCGGGCGGCGCCTGACGAAACTCGCCATCATAGGTCACCCACAGTCGCGCGGCGGCCGACACATGGGCGTACCACTCGTCTCCGACTGCGTTCGTTTCAACCCAGTTAAACAGGGTGTTCACCCGCGACATGATCGACACCGTCGTCGGCTCCATCGAGGCGGGAATCTGCAGCAGAGTCGTGTAGCCCGCGTGGACATACCCGAGCGTATCCCAGAGCGAAGGATTCGCCCCGACGCGTGCCTGGACCGATTTATTCGGCAGCACATGCTCCACGTAGTGGGGATTCGCAGCAAGGCGGAGATAGTGCGTGTCTTCAAGGTATTTGATCTGATCGAGCTTGCACAGCGTTTCATCCCGATCGCCGAATCCGATGGTATTCGGCGCCGAGACACTATCCGCTCCGGTAAAGATCAGCTTGCTCCAGCCGATCGGCGCAATGCAGCTGGCACTCGCCGACCCGTTCAGTTTCTCCAGCACCGCCACACGGCTCTTGATGTCGCTGAAGACCGACTCCAGCCCTTCTTTCGTTCCGCGAACCCGTTCGACCAGAAGAGTCTTTTCGAGTTTCCGTTGTTCTTCGAGTTGCCGCACAAACGAGGCTGTCTGCCGATCGAGTTCCAACACTGGTGCCATCGGATCCCCCTTTTCATGTAAAGTTTTCCATAGAGGACGGAAGACGAAGAGAGGCCAGCAAGATAAGTGCCCCTCCTAACCCCGCGCAAACTGGCTCTGGATAAGAGTGAACCGAAGGCAAGGACCGACTAGAGGCACAGGTTTGAACGAGGGCCAAGATTTAGCTTTTGAGAGGAGCAACCAGACGAAAATGCCACACAGCAGAATAATCAACAACTGAGATCAAGCCAAACATGGAACCGCTATGAGTTTAGTGCCCATCCAAGATTAAATGCCACTCGATTTATCAGACTTGGCCAGTCCTGATAAATTCTGATCGAAGCCTTACGAACTCGTGGAGCCATCGGCGTTACATCTAATTTTTTGACTAAAAGAAACATGGCCTGAGCTATCTTTTGTGCGAGAGGATACTGTTGCCTATTTGGAACCTTGTTCGCATCAAAGAAGCCCTTGGGTAAGTTTCTACTAGCGAAATCGAGATTTGCGTTCCAGAGCTGGCGCTCGGTGTCGCTAAGCGGTAAAACTTTCCCGGCCCGATAGTCAACCCTAAATTGTTCGACTGCCTCCTCAAATTGCCCGAACAAGGTAGCAGATACTACACAGAGGTCGAGGTCAGAGTGTTTCCCGAAAGGCCTTCCAAGCTCAGGCGGGCTTGCCAACGAGTATCCAATCCGCGCACTCCCTACTAATGTAATCTCTTTGGGATGAACTGATAACCTATGGCTCAACCATCCACGCATTTCTTCATAAACTGAAGGATTGCTCTGAAATGCGAAAGGAATTCCTTCGGTAATCCAAAGTCGAGCAAGAACTTCCTGACCGTGACGCTTTCCTCCCCTAACTGCTGCACGTAACGCTTCAGTATCCGGGAAGGCTTCGTGCAAATCCTGAAGTGACGGGATCGATATAAATGGGCTGGTGGAGTAGGTGGTCATAGGTTCCATCGAGTTTGTGATATTGATAAAGGGCCAACAAGTGTTGGCTACGGCATCGAATCTGATCAACGCGGTGTCCTGGCATCACTCGCGGTTGTGGGTACTTTAGTCTGGCCACAAGACTGGCAGCTTGCCCCAAACTTAGATACTTAGGATGAAGGCCAAGACTATTACAAGCCTGAGAGTAGCCATCCATTCGCCACCCGTAATATCCGACACGAAGATAAACCGAAGGGAGAAGAGCTTTTGGAAATGACTCCGCGACAAGAGCGGCCAACAGAATCTCTCTCACTTTCCTCCTAACAGTCACTTCGAAACGTTTGGTAATTACTCGTACTATCTGTTGTTCAATTGTACTTGCACCCTCTCGCGACTGCCAGGTAACGCGTTTCCATGTTGCGCGGCAAATCGCATAGAGGTCAAATCCACAGTGACGCCCATGACGATGGTCTTCGCCTGATACAAGAAGTAATTGTGCCGCGAGTGACGGTGAGCACTTGTCCTCCTTAGCTATCTGACTCAATTCAAAGGCGATGCGATCGTGCACAAAACGCCAATCCTTTCGCATGATTATTTTAGCAACGAATCTTAGCAACCCTATTAGCACAGGCTCTCCTTGCTTCCTTGCGTGGCCCGAAACAGGATCTGCGCTGTCGTTACGGATGCGCCACTTGCCAGTTCTTGCAGACGGCTCCTCTCTTCCCCCTTGTGCGGGCCAGTGAGGTGATTCCGACTGCGGCCGTCGAACGACCACTTTCTGAAGTGGGGGTTCCGGGAGCAAAGGAATCGCCTCACTGACCTGCACTTCTTATTTCTTAAAGGGTCTTCTCCTTCCCGAGTGGGTGATTTCGGCCTGATTTCATATCGGGTCGAGCATGCAGGTGAGGACTTTGAGGCGCAGGTACTCCTCGTCACGTAGGCCGTAGCTGCGCCGCTGAATGACGCGGATCTTGTTGTTCAC
>JANYBU010000337.1 GCA_025360665.1 Nitrospira sp. | reverse complement strand
CACGCAGCGCGAGTTGAACGCCATCGCCCATCGGTTGAACACGCGCCCGAGGAAATGTCTCGACTTTGCCACGCCCCTGGAAGTCTACGCGCACCTGCGCCATCCTTCACCCGTTGCACTTGGAACTTGAAACCGCCCTGGGTTTATCATTTGACCGAGCAATCCTGGATGGATACATCAAAACTCAGGCACTTCATTCAATTTGTTCATACTCATTTCGGCTGGGAGATTACCTGGTCATAGAACCACTGGTCATTCCCGTGCCAACGTCGCGGGGATGACCAGAGATTGCTCCGCTTATTTCCCTCCCCCTACTCTTATGTAGAGGGAGCCCCCGCCACTGTGGTGCTGGTATCGGTCATGAGACGCTCTAAGCTCTGGCTGGCGAGGGACTCATTTTCATCAGAAAGAGCAAAAGTCAGAGGGATTAGTCTATCAACAGCCTGTTAGAGAACTCGATCCATGAAGTTATCAAGAGGCTTCCCTAGGGCATTGGCAGCTGCCTGAAGCAGACTTTTCAAGGTTCCAGTCCCAGCCTCAACCTCATCTGCTCTCCGGAGAAGCTTAGGTACGGTTGTGCTGGGACATGAAAATTGAAAGCGGTTCTCCGTGTGCGCACGCCATGCTCTTGCGAGGGAACGAGCAGCATGTAGATTAAAGAGTTCTTGGCGTGTGAAGCTTTTGTCGCTCACAAGTGCCGAGGTGAGGAAAGTCTGTAATTGCAGCGTCTTACTGGCGACCGATTCATTACATAGCAACTTCGCCGCCGCCCCACAACGGACCGTTGCGGGGGCGCCTGTATTCAGAACGGTCGTTTCAAGAGTATCCTGTGTACCTGAAGCCCCGCTGATCAGCATCTGCACGGCATTTGTTAGTGGAGCAGCTGCTCCTAGCTCTTGAACGCTTTCCTCCAACCAGATGTTCAAGTTGGGAAGCAGATTGTTGCTTCCACAGATGATGCCCGCTACGAGGAGGCCGAACCATTCTTCAGGTGCAATTCTCAAATCGGACGCTCGCCCTTCGTCTGGTTCTAAAGGCGATAGGCCAAGCTTGGCGGACAGATCAACGTATGACTTTTCAAAATCTACCAAGGCTTTAATAAATCCTGTCCCGGCACCATTCGCATAAGACAATGCAAGGCGTGCCTTCGCTGCGAGCCATCGAGCATAGACGTATCTTGAATCTGACAATTGTTGGACTGCTTCAGTGAGGGATGGAGGACCAACGCCAAGAGTTGCCGCAAGGTAAAGTACCTGAACGCGCATCAGTTCATTACGTGCTGCTTGACCAGGTTCAGGCTTAAGGGATCTGAGATTCGGCGAACTTGCGTCTCCTACTTTAATTCTGGAGTCAGGCCTCTTACGCTTCCAAAAGTAGGATTCGATGGTTGTGCAGACCTCGACAGCGGTTCGATGGACTGCGTCCCATCTTAAGTCGCCTTCGGCAGCAGCTTCGGGAGGTAGTGCCAAAACTGCTTCGGTCAATATTCGTGACGCGCTTGCTTGGTCGTTCCGTAGAGACGCAACAAGTGCAGCATCGACTTGGAGACCAAATTTTGTAAGTTCAAATTGGCCTGATGGAATGGAGGTGATCGCATCTTTAAGAATTTGTTGGGCATCGTTCCAGCGCTTGAGACGAGCGGCGCTGATGCCGGCACGTCGATACGCGAAAAGGTCTAACGTCGCCTTACTAGCTGGGTTGGAGGTTAACTGTGCCCAAATCTCTAGGACTCGTTCATCATCCTGCTTGTAGGAAAAGACGTTGGCTCGTTGCTCAAGGAGCACGGGTGAGGGGCCAAAATCGCTGACAGCACGATCCAATACAAGAAGGGCGTCATTGCTTCGTTCAAGATACTCGGTAAGGAGGGTAGCTCGTGCCTTCGCTGCTTCGCGCCCAAACCGTGGCGAAGCACGGCGTTTGGAATATTCGTCAACCCGTCCGAGTAGCGTAAGCCAAGGTTCCCAGTCGCTGGTCTCTTCATGCTTGGCAGCCCATGAACCTTGAACAAATGCGCCGACTGCTTGCACGATGGGCCATTCCAATATGGCATCAAACTGCTGGCGAAGTTCTTCCGTGGCTTCGTTATCCAACCAATGAAGCAACTCTTCAAGGCTTGCTGAATTGCGAATGCTCTGGTTCGAGAAAAGGAACATCATTTGCGTTGTTGTCCCGTCGCTTGGAATTCCAGCTTCTACTACATCGGCCCCTCTCAGAAGTTCACGGGTTCTTTCTATCTGAAAATCTTGCAGTTCAGCTGGAAGTGTTCCAATGCCGGCAATAGCCTGAAGGCGATGTTTAAGTGAGACCTTCAGACTTTGTGAAAAGCCAAAAGAGAACCACATCACCCCAGACACTACGGGTCTTACTTCAGGTCTTGGTATTCGTTGAACGTCCTCCACCCATCGTTCGCAGATTTGAGGAAGGGTATCCGAGTCTAATGTCGAAGCCACTTGGAATTGCAGTTGACGAAGGAACACATCTGCCGCGGCATTATCGGTAGCGGACTGTCCAGGTTCAAGCGCTACCAGAGGGAGCCATAGGAGCTGGCGCTCAACCTCATGTTTAACGTCATGATTGTCGATGGTCTGAAGACGCATGGCTGTGTGAATAAGTCTGGCCCTGTCGCGTGCGACGAATGCATGAAAGAGGAGGGCAGCGGCCTCCCAGGGGTCAAGAGTCCCTTTCTTGCGAATAGCATCGTGGAGACGAATGTGGACTTGCTTTCGCTTCTCAGGAGACCATACTTCTGCTGCGACTCCCTTGAGTAGTGCTGTGGCGCGAAACCAGTTTCCCTCTATTCGTTCGAGCCATTTGCCGGTGAGATTGTCGATCACGTCACCTGCCGTTGTAATGCCATCTATGCTTTCAGCCAGCCGCATTGCGATAGTCCGATGCATCAACACTGAGCATTCCGAGACCATATAGACAAACTCAGCCACGGGACTTGGCACTGATCCGCTCAGTAGTTGTCTGGTGCTTTGTCGAACTGAGGTTACTGCCGATGATGGCGCAAGGATGTCATCGGGGCCTGGCTGTGGCCAGCCGCGAGACGCAAGTTCGGCGATCCGAACTTGTACGAGTTTCGGATGACCACTCGTTGTTCCATTCACAAGACTCGCCCACAGCGCGGTAAGCGATTGGGGACAGCCGTACTCCTGACACAGAATAGTTGTTTCTTCAGTGCTCAACTCGGGCACATCAAGAAGTTCGATGTTGTCGAAGTCCTGTACGACTGCCGAATTGCTGGAGGCTCCTTGTGCTGTAAGAATAACGCTACGCCCAGTGGCTTTAGCTCGAAGCAACACGAGGGCGAGGGAATCCCGATAGACACGGTGACCCGTGGAGCTAACGTCCAAGTCATCAATGATGACAAGGCTTGGACAATTACCGGTTTCAATTCTGCCGGCCAGAGCGAGAAGTAAGGTGTCCACTTGGATTGGTTCTCGTTCGGTAACATTGATCCACCATGCTTCGGGACACAGTGCCGAGGCAACAAGCTGTGCCAGCGTTGTTTTGCCTTTGTAGACTGAACCTGTGAGCAATACCGTTCGACGTTGCTTAACCGTCTCCCCCAGACGCTGAGTAAGTGCTGGTCTTTTAAGAAGTGGATCAGGTGGTTTTGGTGCTTTCTCAGTTAGGAGCAGGAGTAGGTTTAGCCCTGGAGGAGCAGTGCCTATGAGGCTTGGCAGTTGATCAATCGATATTTGCAGGGATACGGTAGTTGCGGCTTCAACCTGGCGAAGCAATTCTGCTTGAGTTAAGCACCGCTCGGTGGGGGAAGGCTTTATCACCGCTTCCCAGAAATGAGATTCAAGGAATTTTTGAACGCTTGAACTCAGACTCACTGAGCGCCCCTTGTTGCTCAAGAGCACACAAATGCGATCATTGACACTGCGCTTAACTGCCTCAATGTCTGGTTGCTCCGTAAGCCAATGAAACCTCCTGATGAGGCGCTCTTGGATAGCATCGGGTGTTGAGGTTGTTAGGAATGATCGCAGAGAACTTGTCGGCGACAGCTTTGCCCCGAGATACGCGGCTACCTTGGCTGCCAATTCCGGATTCGTCTGTGCAGCACGCCACGTCTCAATGCCTTTAAGTCCATCGAAGCTGGTATCTTGTTCCATGGCGATGGTACTGGTGGTCAGATAGTGAAAATTGATCTTCTGCGTGGGTGCTTTGCAGCTCAGTATCCAAAAGTTTTCTAGTGCTTCGTGAGCTTTGGCAGTGCCCAACGAGATTGAAGCCGCGTGTTTCTTCACTTGCACTGCGATAGCACTGTCAGATTTGACAATGTCGAAGTCTTCCGCACCCTCCAAGTAAATGACCTCATCAGGATTGGTTAGTCGCAACCATGCGTCAATTGACCACCAGGCCTGATAAACGGTTCCCTGAATGGAATAGATGGCTTGCCGTCTTGGATCTCCTGGAAGAGGCGCAGGTAGGCCAGCAATGCCAATTAACGTCTCGTCATTGGGCAGTAGGTATGGGTCGGGAATGTATTCAGGCATTTGAAAAATTGATATACGTGGAGTAACGAGGCCATTCTACTTTTTGATGGCCTGCCTGGTCCATCCCAACCTGCGTCTATCGAAGGAAGAGTTCGGGGCTCCTCCCCATGGTGCCTTTCCAATGGCAGAGCGACATTATGGGAGGAGTGGGCTCGGACTCCTTGCGCCATCTATCTCGGATGGAAGGGATGGGCACGTAGGCTTTCGCCATGGCGCCGTTCTTCTGGTCCGGTAAGGCGCACGGCCAAGAGTGAAACATCCATTTGCAATCTTGTTCCATCGCATCATGGCGAAGCCGGAGCTGCCTGCCCTTCGTCAGCCGAGGCCTTCTTCTGAGCGTGGCAGGTAGCGCTGCTTCTGGTGTCTTGCAGATGCGGTGTGCTGCCTAGGTCTTGAGGCGAGGGACTATTGAAATGGGTTGGTGCCGGATGAATCGATGAGACGATCTTCGTCCCGTTCCCGCATGCGCCGGGCGGCTTCGCCCCAACCGGCCCGCGGTTTGGCCGTTTTGGAAATCAGGATACGGCCAGGCTCGGCCTGAAGTTCGACTTCATCCTCAAGCTGGGCTTCCTGAAGTAATGTCTTCGGAAGGCGGATACCACGGGAATTGCCGATTCGAACGATGTGCGCTTTCATGTGCATCTCCTATGAGATCACACTGTAATCACATCCTGAGCGAGAAGTAAATCCGATTGCTCTGAGCTGAATCGAAGGGTGAGAAACGTGCGAGTTATGACCCGAACAGATCCATCTGGGTAGGTTGCGGCGGTTCGATGTTGAGTGTGGGGGCAGTTGCTGGAGCAGCGGTGGGTTCGATTGGTTTGGTATTCCGATCCAGAAATTCTCTCAACTTCTTGAAGTCTTCCTTGAGTGGTTCGAGCATGCTGCCTTGGTGCAAGGCTGCGGCGGGGTGCAGCAAGGGGAAGAGGACAAAGTCTTTCAAGTAGAAGGCCTGGCCACGAACCTTTGTAATGCCCACCTTCCGTTCCAGCAACGTTTGCGTCGCCCAATTTCCTAACGTGCAGACGAGTTTCGGGTGGATCATCGCGATCTGTTGCATCAGAAACGGTTTGCACGTTTCGACTTCATCCGGTTCCGGGTCGCGGTTGTTCGGGGGGCGGCATTTGATCACGTTCGCGATATAGATATCACTGCGTGACAATCCAGCTGATTGCAGAAGATCGTTTAAAAGCTTTCCTGCAGCTCCGACAAACGGCTCTCCCTGCTGGTCTTCGTTGAACCCAGGCGCCTCCCCGACGAACATCACGCTTGCGTGCGGATTCCCCACACCAAACACCACCTGGGTTCGGCCCAGCTTGGCCAGCTTGCAGCGCTGGCAGTTATGCAGAGACTTGCTGAGTTCGACGAGGGACATGATGGTGAAGTGAAGCAGTTGAAAAGTTGAACGGATTTTAGGCGGGCCGACTTTTCTTGTCAATGGAGGCGAAACGTGGGAAAACTGGTTGCACGCATTGCCAAGTGTGGGTGGAGTCAGAGGAGGGAACCATGAAATTTATGAAACAGCTCGTGTTTGTCTTCCTCGTCTTCATGGTTAGCGTCGGCTTAGCTTGGGCTGGTGAGCGAGGGTATCAGCTTGTCGCGGGCAGGGATAACAAGCTCTGCGCAAGGGTGCTGGAAGCGTTTCGTGAGGATGTGGACGATCGCGGGCGGCTACGATTCCAGCACGAGATCTTTCGGCAGATTATCTGGAAGCCGGTCGAGTTGAGGGGGCAAGGGCCAAAGACGAGCCACTGTTCAAGTCTCAATCGGGCGATGTTTGATTTGGATAACGATGGGCAGCCGGATTTGGTGGTCAAGACAACGTTCTGTATGAAGGGGAGTCCGAGCGACAGTTTCTATATGTTTCCTGCCGATAGCGCTGTCCTTGAGCAAGCCAATTGGCAGGACCTGTCGCCTCTGCTGGCGACGCCTGAGAAGTTCGAGCGGACGGGCGGGGCCTATCCCTTGACGCAACTTCCTGCAGAGGAAACAGGCGTGAGTCGGACGCCATTGACCGGAGTCTTTACAGTCCAGCCTTTCATGCTGGACGGGAGTGCGTACGTCAGTCTGACGGATGGGCGTGCTGAATGGACCGTGATCGCGAAATACCTACGTGGCGAGCGGTTTGAAGATCAGTGTTATCTGCAAAAGGCGAGTAGGTGAAGTATTCTTCAGGATGATCAAAAAGTCTTTCGGCAAGGCCGCAGCAAGTGAAGGGCCGAGGAGGTACATACCAAGCTTCGCTTGAACCGCTCGCTTCGATCACATGCGAGCGGATAGTTACTTTGCCTCCAGTAGGCTTAGATCGGTACGTTGAGGGTCTGAACGATGCGAGAACGAAGCGGGAGGCCTTTTTCAGCATCCTGATTACTCCACTCTATATCCCGTGCAACCAAACAGGTATCCCGCATCGTGTTGATGCTTGATATTCCATGCAGTGCCCGGGCGTGGTCAACTGGGCTTTGGGGGCCTCCGCTGAAAGGAAATGGAGAGCCCTGGCTGTAGAAGTGCTGTTCGTTTGCCAATCTCGCTTTGTACTCACACTCCATATAATAATTCCGCTCTACATCTCGGTGACTGAGTCCTTGCGGATTGCCTCCACGCGCATAGGGAGTAGAAGCGCATCCGGCGAGTACGAGCACGAGCAGAATGCTGAAAAAGCCCTCCAGCTTTGTTCTCGCCTTGAACAGGTCCTCAACGTACCCCAGAGAGTACGCCTGCGGCCTGTTCTTCGGCTGCGGCCTTGCTGGGAGGCCTTTTTGAGCATCCTGCGGGAGTGTTTTTCTGTTGTGCCACACGTGGACACCATCGAAATTCTCGCGCGCCAACATAGCTTTTCTGCGGGCTGCTAGTGCTCTCAGCAGAGCGTTTCTCACGGACGGCGTGTTCATATCGATATGACTCACCATCGGATCGGGTCATTGTCAAGCTGACCTATCGGAGGCTATCGCATCGGTGCAGCGGTTGCCACTGACGATGGCGCTTTCGAGGTTGGGCGGCCATCCTGTATCGGTCCAGGCTCCTGCTACGAGCAAGTTGGCAATCGGACTGCGTTGGATGGGTCGATGTAGTTTTGTCCCGGGCCTGAGTGAGAGGATGGCGCCTGGAATTGTCCGGCTGCGGGTCGATGCGATCCTGCTTTCAGGCATGAGGAGCCCCAACGATCTGAGCAGGTCAGAGATAGCTTTATCAAGATGTGAGTCCGGTCGAGCCTGCGCGAACTGACTGTCGGTCGTGATGAGAAAGAAGCTGGTGCGATCAGGCGTTGCCGCAGTGGCGAGTACCGAGTGAAATGAAGTGTCATTCAGCAGGACGAGGCGAGGGGTGGCACAGGGTTGCTCGGCATGCACGTGGAGGATTGTACTGTCGACCGATAGCAATTCCGTGAGTTGTTGAAAATAGGCGTAGCGGGTTAGCCATCGCTCTGGAAGTAAGGGCGTGAGCTGTTGAAGGGGCAGGGCTGTCACATACCAATCGGCTTGCAGCAGGGAACCATCCCGCAGCAGGACGCCCGAGATGCGATCTTGTTCATAACGGAGCTGTGTGGCTTCAGTATTGCGCAAAATGGTGGCGCCGACCTGGGTCAGTGTTTCGGTGATCGGTTGTACGAAGCAGGTCTGAAGCGAGTCCTGAACAACCGAAATGCGGCTATCTGAACGAGTCCTCAGGAACAATGGCCTCATCGATGTGACTAAGGCATCGGCGGACATCGTGGACAGGTCATTGCCTGTCAGCCATCGTGCGAGAGGGTTCCAGACGACACGGCGCGTCTGCGCGCTTTGGCCGATTGAAGCAAGCCACTCATCGGCGGTGCGTTGCTCCAGATCGGTGGGCAGCCGTTCATCGCCTTCCCACAGCTGTTCCACCCATGATGCTAATCGCCATCGTTCCTTCCAGGGGATGGCGGCAAATCTCAGGAGATTCACCCACGTATGAAGAGGAGCGGGGAAGCAGGTGCGCGGGTAATGCACGAGGGAGTCGTCATGGAGATGGAATTCTAGTGGGATTGCAATTTCTGCCGGCTGCTGTGGATCGGGATGCAGCGAGTGCAGTAAGGCTTGTGTCGCGTGATGGCAGCCGAGGATGATGAAGGGCTTGGGGGCGTCACAAAGGTCTTCGCTGGTGCGGGGGCCTCCAAGCAGGGGGTGCCGATCGATGATCGTGATTCGATAGCCGTGACGGGTGAGGTGGTAGGCGGCGGTGAGACCGGCCGGGCCTCCACCGAGAATCACGACGGACTGAGTGGTGGTGGACGTCACGAGAATCGGGAGCGGAGCCAGACTCCGGCGGCCACGGCTAGTCGACGGCTTGTAGCGAGCCGGGCCCGAGGGCCGAATATCTGATGTCCCGGCTCCTCGATCTTTTGCAGAATACGGAAATACACAGCGCGCATGATTTCAGAAACAGTCAGCGCCTGCCGGTCGCGTGCCGGTAGGGCCTCGAATGCGGCCTGTGCTTTTGCATAGTACTCATGGGCCCTCGCGGCTTCGAAATGGAGTAACGTGTGGAGCTCCGTGCTCTCTTGCCGCTGGAGGATGGCCTGATCGGTGCAGCCGAATTTCATGAGATCGTCTTGCGGCAGATAGATGCGACCTTGGGCTGCGTCTGTTCCGATGTCCCGCAGAATGTTCGTCAGTTGGAACGCCATCCCGAGATCGACGGCGTAGTCTTGTGCTCGTGGCGATGTCGGTCCGAAGATATGGAGGCAGATCAGTCCCACGACCGACGCAACACGATAGCAGTAGAGCGAGAGGTCTTGAAACGAGGCGTACCGTGATGCCGCGAGATCCATTTCGACCCCTTTAATCAGCTCATCGAAATAGGCCTGTGGGATAGACAGTTGCCTCACATGGTTGGCCAGACTGATGGTCACCGGGAAGGTTGGCGTGCCGCGGTAGGCCGCGTCAAGCTCGGTCTGCCACCGGTGCAGTTCCTCCTGGGGGTTGCTTCCTGCCGGGGGTTCATCGACCGCATTGTCGACTTCTTTACAGAAGGCATAGACCGTGTACATGGCAGCGCGTCGTTTTCTTGGGAGGAAGAGGAAAGAATAATAGAAATTGCTCCCGCTCTTCTTGGTGAGAGCCGTGCAGTAGGCTTGCGCGTCAGTGACGGAGCGTGAAGTCATGGGTGCTGGTGAATCGGCAGTGGTCCAAGGCGGCAGGCCATGGATTCGTGAATGTGGTCGTGGTCTGACGGGTGTAGGATGGCCGCTAAGAGTTCAACTCCGTCAATCAGGCGAGGGCCTGGCCGGCTGAAATAGGAGGAGGCATCGACCAGGAATGTGCGCTGCGCCAGGTCAGAGGATAGGCGCCATTGACCCGGTTGCTGCATCAGCTGGAACAGCTCTGTGTGCGTCCGTTCAACGGAAAAACCGCAGGGCATCACGATGAGGACGTCCGGAGCCGCGGCCAGGACCTCGTCCCACGTCACAACCCGCGAGGGGCTGCCAGGCTGTGCGAGGACATCCTGACCGCCGGCGAGCTGGATCATCTCAGGAACCCAATGACCTGCGGCGTAGAGTGGAGAGAGCCATTCGATGCAGGCCACGCGGGGGCGCTGCGAGATGCCCTGGACGCGAGTGCGAACGGACTCGCGTCGGTCACGCAAGTGCGCGGCGAGACGATGGCCCTCCGCCGACCGACCAGCGGCGTCGCCGATCCGTATGACATCGTCGATCACATCATGGACTGTACGAGGGTTCAATGTGAGGACAGCCGGTTGGTGAGGGAGGGAGCAAAGGGCGTCATGCAGTTGGTCCGGCGTGACGGCACAGACATGACAGAGGTCCTGGGACAAGATCAGATCGGGTTGCACCTGCCCCAACAGATGGTCTTTCAGCCGATAGAGCCGTTGTCCCGCCGCCACAAGCTGACTAACTTGTCTGTCGATGTCAGCGCTGGCCAGTCCATGAGGAGGAATCATCGGTTCAACCATGATGGGCACGCTCCTGATCGATGGCGGATAGTCGCACTCGTGACTGATTCCGACCAACTCATCGCTCAGCCCGAGCAAGGCAATCACTTCAGTGGCACTGGGAAGCAGAGAGCAGATTCTCATACCACTCGGTTCTTAAGCAGCCGGCCACAAACGTTCGCGGAGTTCGCTGAGGCGAATCTGTGAAAGGCTTTGGGTGACCGCATGGGCTTCATGCAGATCTTGGATCGTATGGGTATTCGCCACGGCGAGCACTTTCATGCCGGCGGTTTTTGCGCTGCGGATACCCGGGATCGAATCCTCAATCACCAAGCAGGACCCGGCGACGATGGTTTGCGCTCGGCGTTGTCGATTCAAGGCGTTGAGGGCATGGAGATAGGGTTGCGGATCGGGCTTTCCTCTGGTCACATCTTCTGCACTGGTGATGTGAAGAAATTCTTTTCGGATCCCCGCCTGTTCAAGTATCACCTCGATTTCATGGCGGAGTGCGCCGGACGCGATGGCCAAGGGGTAGGCGGCGGCGGCCTCACGTACGAACTCGCGCACCCCGGGGAAAATGACCAGATGATCTTTCATCGATTCCAGATAGGCATGCGCTTTCCGTTGCATCAGTGGCGCGAGGGCGGGTGGGTCAGTGGGGCGCTGGTGCGCGGTGAGTGCCGCGATAAAGCAGCCTCGATCGTCGTAACCCAGGTAGTTGGCGTAGTAGTCGGATTCCGTCAGGGCGATGCCGATTTCAGACAGGGTCTGACGAAAGCCAGC
>JANYBU010000333.1 GCA_025360665.1 Nitrospira sp. | reverse complement strand
TCCTGATCGACAACCCCCATGATCTCGATAGAGGTCATGACATCCAACGCTCCTTCCCAGGCCTGACGATACGGTATGCCTTGGGCCTGCGGTGTGACATCGAGCGGTTCCTCACCGCCACGATCGGAGATACCGACAGTGGGTCCATTGCGGACACGCTGGGCGAGCTGGTCAACGACGCTCACCAAGAGCAGTCTCTGGACATCGACTCTGACGGCATTGACGAGAACGATTCCGCGATCGTACGGCTCGCGAGTCAGATCATTGTCGAGGCGTACCGACACGAGGCGTCTGACATCCATATCGAGCCGTACTCGGATCGCAAGGAAACAGCTATTCGTTTTCGTGTGGATGGTACCTGTTCAACCTATATGCGGATTCCCGCGATCTATCGTCGAGCATTGGTGTCCCGTATCAAGATCATGTCGAATCTGGATATTTCCGAACGCCGAAAACCGCAGGACGGGAAGATCCGGTTCAAGCTCAACCAGGATAGGGAAATCGAGCTACGCGTGGCGACACTGCCGACCGCCGGCAACAATGAAGACATCGTCATGCGGTTGCTCACGGCAAAGGAGCCCCTCCCTCTCGATGCCATGGAGTTTGCTCCAGCCACGCTCACGACGCTCCTGGACATCGTGGAGAAACCACACGGCATTATTTTATGCGTGGGCCCCACCGGATCCGGGAAAACGACGACCCTACACGCCCTGCTTCGCCATCTCAACACAGACGAACGGAAAATCTGGACGGCGGAAGATCCCATTGAGATCACCCAGGAAGGCCTCCGGCAGGTGCAGGTCCATCCCAAAATCGGCTTTACCTTTGCCGCCGCCATGCGGTCGTTCTTACGAGCCGACCCGGATGTCATCATGATCGGTGAGATGCGGGACAAGGAAACTGCCGATGTGGCCATCGAAGCCTCGCTGACCGGTCACCTGGTCTTGAGCACACTACACACGAATGGGGCGGTCGAGACTGTGGTCCGCCTCCTCGACATGGGGTGCGATTCCTTCAACTTCGCCGATGCCATGCAGGGGGTGCTCGCGCAACGCCTCTGCAAACGGATCTGCGTCAATTGTAAAGAACCGTACCATCCAACGGCACAAGAGTACGATAAACTGGTGCATGGGTACGGTAAGCAGGCGTGGGAAACGCTCGGAGTGAGCTATCGCGAAGACTTTCAGCTCTATCGAGGGCGGGGGTGTGACGCCTGCAACCAGACAGGCCTTAAAGGCCGGGTCGCCTTACACGAACTCCTAAGGGGATCGGACGAACTGCGAAACTTGATCCAAAACCGGGCCAAAACGACGGAGATGCAGAGCCTGGCCGCGAAGGAAGGGATGATTACACTCGTGCAGGACGGAATTCTGAAAATGCTCGCCGGCCTGACCACGTATGAACAAGTCCGGGCCGTCGCCATGAAATAGCCGCTCGAATCTCGTTGTGGTCGCCTGCGCTCAGGTCGGTGATTCCAGCATCTTGACGAACTTCTTCAGCCGCTCCCACTCTTCAGGACGAATCTTAATAAACTCAACACCGAACCTCGTTGCGGAAGACCACCGGACCGCGGCCAGATCGACCTGGACTGGCTCCTCTTGCTCCCGGAGTTGCATCGTCAGCTGTAGATATACTGCAGCGCCAGCGACGGTTTCCGACGTGATGGCGCAACCCTCCGCAGACACATTTAAGATCGTGCCACCGTGGGAAAGCTGATCCCCACTAAACGACACAGGAAGTTGCACCGCGAAACGAGTATGCTTACGTCCTTCCATGAGGCTCCCTGCCGATCATCAGCTGTAGCGTGAGAAGCTTCTCACGGCGCCGATGAAGTATCTCTGTGGTTCATATAGAGCGGTTTTCTTGCCGAGATGAAACGTTCCGCCCTTTTGCGAGGGTGCATGGTCGGTTCCGATGCGGCTGTACCACCAGCGTCCCTCCCCTTATGAAAAATCTGGCGAGAACTCGACCGTAAATCTACCATCTCGGTCATTCTCCTTCTGAAACCACATGCCGTGCCAGGTATGACCGATGAGCGAGTCTGTCTCAAATCGCCCGTTTTTCCAATCATAGTGACTGTTACCCTGCTCGTCGAGTGCCAACCGGACGACGGCGCCGTCTACATATTCCCATTCACCAGCGGGGACATAGCGGTCACCGGGCTGAGACGCCATCGATGGAGAAACCAAATCCATGGAAACAGGCCGAGGAACCGCCCGCTTGGCGCAAGCTGCTGCGAGCAATGCGCAGGCGAAAAGGAGAGGGAGACCGACGTTTTGTAGAAGCATGTTGGCCTGTTACTCGTATCGCTTCTTCTTACTTACCATTTGGTTAACGGGCACACAAGCGGTCGAGCAAATTGGGCGCATTGCAGAAGGCCTGAGGCCAGTTCCTAACCAAGTCTTGCAATCCGCCGGCAAGCGTCGTCAATATCGGAATCGATTTTCGCATAGCTGAATCGAATGAACTGCCTCCCGTCAGGTCCTGAAAAGAAGGCTTCACCCGGCACTGCGGCCAAGCCGATCGTCTCGAGGAGAAACATCGCCCGCTCTTTTCCCGTTGTGCCGGGCAGGCGCGACGTGTCGGCCAATACATAGTAGGCGCCCTGCGGAATCGACGGCGTCAGGCCGGCCTTCGCCAAGGCCTGGCAGAACCGATCACGCTTCCGTTGATAGTCGCGCGCCAGGTCGCGGTAGAACGAGTCAGGAAGTTCCTGGATGCCCACCGCCACTCCCGCCTGCAACGGCGTCGGGGCACAGACATAGAGCAGGTCGTTCATGGCTCCGATTGCCTGTGCCCACGGCGTTGTTGCGACACTGTAGCCGATGCGCCAGCCGGTAACACTGAACGTTTTTGAATAGCCGCCGATGGTAATCGTACGCTCAGCCATGCCCGGCAAGGTTGCGAAGCTCACATGTGTGCGACCGTCATACAGAAAGTATTCGTAGATTTCGTCGGTGAACACGAACAAATCGTGGTGTTGTGTGATCGCGGCAATACTCTCCAGTTCTTGCCGGCTGAATACTTTCCCGGATGGATTGCCCGGCGAATTCACAATGATCGCCTTGGTTCGTGGCGTGATCGCGCGCTCGACCTCGGCTGCGGAAAATATCCAATCGGGAGCCCGCATCTTCACCATCACCGGAACCGCCTCCACCGCCAACCGCGCGCTGATGTGGTACTGGTAGTAGGGCTCGAAGAGGATGACCTCGTCGCCGGGATTGAGCAGCGCCAGGCAGG
>JANYBU010000329.1 GCA_025360665.1 Nitrospira sp. | reverse complement strand
CAGCATCCGTTTGCCGTGCGGGAGCGACGACATGACGGCGGACTCCACCGCCGCCGTTCCCGATCCGGTCATCACCATCGCGGCATAATCCGCTTCCGCCCCCGGCACAAAGAGCTTCAGCAGCTTCGCCTGAATCCCGTATAAGAGTTCGGTAAATTCCGACTCCCGATGGCAGATATCCGGACGCATCAGCGCCTGCCGCACTCGCTCCGATACATTCACCGGCCCTGGATTCAATAAGATCATATACCCTCGTTAGGCGTGAGGTGAAATCGCCTAGAAAGATTAGGTTTACCCCCTCACCCCTTACCCCTCACAATGTTATTCGATTGCCTTCATGAACCGCTTTGTAATGTCCGGCGGATCAAGCATTACGCGCCCGACATCTTCCACCAATTCATTGACTTTCACCAGCAACATGCTCGGCCCGTCTTTCTTCAGCATGTCTTTGAACTCGTAGACAAGGTCTTCGCGTTCCCGCACCCGTTCGACGTTCACATAGCCGGCCGCCTTCGCCACCTTCTCAAGTGGAACCACATTGGAAATCGTCGGCTGATTGCCGGTACTCCCGTACACCTCGTTGTCGAACACCACATGAATAAAATTCTTCGGCTTGAGTGCGCCGACCGTGGCCAAGGTGCCCATCCCCATCAGCACATTCCCATCACCGTCGAATATTACGACTTGCTTCTTCGGCTTGGCCAGCGCCACACCCAGCCCGATCGCCGACGCCACGCCCATGGACCCGATCATGTAAAAATGGGTCGGACGATCGGCAATTTCGTAGGCCTCCCGCGAGGGAAACCCGTTGCAAATAATCACCGGCTGATCGGTGAGCAGTTCCAACAGGGCCGCCATGGCCATCGCCCGACTCTGCATGGTCCCCTGCTCAGGTCTCATTCCCAGTGTCCCTTCTTTACCAGAGAGTGCGCGACGGGCGGGACGCGCGCGACTCCAGACTCCTGCTTTCTTGCTCGTCTCGCATTTCTGGCTTTTCCCGCTCGCTTTGTCATGGGTGCAACCCTTTCACGACACCTTTCGTAATCAAGAGGGCGACGGGGGTGCGCTGCTGCATGAACGTCTCCGCCAGCCATTTCAAATCCTCAATCGCCGTCTTTTCCGACAGGGTGCGATGGGGGATCTTCATCGTGTCGAGAAACTGCGTCATCACCTCGCCCATCACCAGATGCTCCGGCGCATCCTTGCCTTGATAGCCGCGCCAGGACACAATCAGAATACAGGGCTGGCGGTAAATCACGTTCAACGAAATGAGGATGTTCAGGGACGTACCCAGTCCCGAATTTTGCATGAGCACGGCGGGGACCTTGCCGGACATATAGGCCCCGGCGGCCATGGCGACCGCTTCATCTTCCCTAACGGCCGGGGTATAGAGGCGCCGCTCCATCAATTCGGCAATGATGCCGCCCAGGATCGAATCCGGGACCCCCGTAAAGAAATCCACCCCAATATCTTGGAGTGCTTGGACGAACGCATCGCTTTCAATCATGTGTCGGTTCCTCGACGCTACGTACATGGAAAAACGCGCGCATTATAAGCTATGCCTCGAGACCTTCTCAACAAAACTGAGGGAGTTGCGCCATATGATCGGCCATGGTAGCGTTCTGACATGATCGGACGGCAGAGAAATCATGCGGGCCGACACCTTCTCCTGCTGGGGTTCCTACTCTGTATGAGCCGCCCCTTTCTCGCCCATGCGGTGCCGATGGTGAACGATCCGAACGGATTCCAGAGCATGACCTGGGGTGGCACCCTGACGACCAGGCCGGACTTGGAAGTCACCAGGGCAGGCCCACATGTGAACGAATACCAATTGAGGGATAGCCCGCCATCGTATGCCGGAATCCCGGTCGACAGCGTCCGCTTCTTGTCGGTCGATGAACAATTCGCCCGCGTAACCATCCGCTACCAGGGTGACGATCGGCACAAACAGATCCTCACCTATCTGGAACAACAGTTCGGTTTCCTTGAGCGCATCCCCGGGCAGATGATGCGGGGCCTCAATCAGCAGTATAATTGGCGCGGGACCGATACCGAGATCAGCTTGACCTATCACGCGAACACGGAGAGAGGCTATATTTTCATCGACAGCCGCACCCTCGCTCCTCGATTCAATGACCGCATCACTGACTCAGCGGAGTAACATGCCTTGCCATCTCTCTAGCAGGATGCTGAAAAAGTCCGCCAGCAGCGTTCTCGCATCGTTCAGACCCTCAACGTACCAACCAAAACTCTCAGATGTCGGAAACGCTGGAGGGGATTTTCCGTTCGCCAAAGTCCATTCTACTAACGAACGGCCCACACGAAGTGCGGTTTGTACCTCCTCGGGCCTTCACTCGCTGCGGCCTTGCCCGTGGAACGGCACGTCTCGGCGCGCCGGGGTTGGGCGGGTGAGAAGTCTGGCCTTTTTGAGCATCCTGACGCAGGTTTTCTGCTTGCTGATATTGTCCGGCAATCTGGCATTCGCCGTGCCGATGCAGAATGATCCTAACGGGTTCGAAGGGATCCCCTGGGGCGCGACATTTTCGGAAACCGACACCTTCATCAAAGTCGAAGACACCGGTAAGTCTCAAACCTATGAACTGAAAACCGGCGCTCCTTCGCTTGGCCCGGTGAGGGTCGACTCCATGCGATTTGTGACCTCCGAAGGCCAATTCGCGCGTGTTACCGTCCGTTACCAAGGCAGGGCGACCCACGATCAGATTCTTGTCTATCTCCAATCCCTCTACGGCTCGCTCGACCGCACACCGGGACAGATCGCCGGCGGCCCCGTCAAATTCTTTAGCTGGACTGGCTTCGAGACCGATGTGAACCTCCGATACGAGACCGGCACCGATCGCGGCATCATCTTTTTCGAGAGCCAGGAACTCCGCCGCAAAATCACCGAGGGTAATTCGTCCACCGTGTTTTAACCGGCACCCACCTCCCGCCTGGCCTTCCCCAAACATTCGGCAGACAACTGCAGTGCGGCCCGCCTCATGCACAGCCATGACCAACGTCGCCATGCTCCGAGTCTTCAAAGGCTTCCACGAGGCCGACGCTTCATCAAGGCCATCTCCACTGAAATCGTCCAAGAATTGATCGACCGCCACCATTCGATCGAAGCCGTGCCGATTTTCAAAGCTTGGGTCAAGATTCGCCAGTAGCCTTCGGTATTCTCCCTCTCACAATCGGCCTCGCTGTCTCCTCCTAGGCGTGAGCCTATCCATCTCCGTGAAACCCGCGCCAATCATGCCCCAGAGCCCAACGCCCCCCTTCTGGTGGGGCCTTAATCCCCTCTCTTGAGGGATGGTCTAAGTTTCTGGATGCGGTATTCTCAAACTGTCGCAGGGGACAGAGGAGCCGCGGCGGAACCAGTGAAGAGGCACCGATGAAGCTGAGCCACCCCGTTCTCAAAATCAACAACCAGAAAGCTCATTCGCTCTTGGATCGTCGCTACGCCGAACGAGCTCCGATTCGTTACCGAATCAACTACTCTGGAGAGGAAGGCGCGCGAATCGTCACAGGAGAAGGAACTCTGAAAGACCTCTCCAAAACTGGCTGCAAGATCTTGGGCGCGACCACGAGCTCGCTGGGAAGCAGCCTCACCCTGCACCTCTACCTTGAGGATGGGCAGGCCCCCATGTGCCTCACCAACGTCATCGTCTCCTGGATCGCCAGCGACTCGTTTGCCGTCAAATTCCCCAAGCTGTCAGCAGATGAACGGAAGCGGCTGCAAGACGTTATCTTGAAAAATGTCAGCCTGTCGTCCTTAGACGATCATCGGACGGCATTCCGTATCGTCTAATCGTCGATCCAACGTCGCGGAGGAAATCATGGGTCGTCACACCGCCGCTCCCGTCACCACAGTAGCTGAACGCCCCAATCAATCCGAACGTCGGCATGGCAGCCGTACCCCGGCAATCTTCTCATTGCTCTATTCCGGCATGGACTCTGGCCAGATGCTGATGGGTGACGGCGTCGTCACCAACCTCTCAGCGAGCGGGATCGGCATTCGCGGGAATCGATCGGTCCAATCCGGCATGGAACTGGCTCTCTTTGTCGACCTTCCTGGAGTGGGAGAGCCTCTGTGCATTGCCAAGAGCCGAGTCTCCTGGGTTGCAGGACGTCGATTTGGTGTGGAGCTAGGGACCCTGAAGTTGGAGGAGCAGAATCATCTGCGATTCTTCTTATGGGATCGCGTTACCCCCTCAGACCGAGACTGCGGCATCTGAGACCATCGCAGGAACAAGGAGGTGCCTTCATGAAACGAGCACAGGTCGCATCAGCAAATGGGCTTCAGTCTGTGGCGGATGCGGTTAATCGGAGGCAAGCCCCCCGGCCTCCGGTAGAGTTCGGGTTGATGTACTCGGCCCAAGAACCTTCCGGCGAGGTCCTCATGGGCGATGGCATGGTCACGGATCTTTCTCACTACGGATTAGGAGTTCGCGGCAACACCCAGGTCATGCGGGGGATGGAACTCACGATTTTTCTCTACCTCCCAGACGGAAAAGACCCGCTGTTCGTGATGGAAACCAGGGTGGCTTGGACCTCAGGACGTCGGTTCGGAGTCGAGATCCTCAAGATGAACCTACGGGAACGAAACCGGCTCCGTCACTTCTTGTGCTCGAATCTCGCGCATTCCGATTAGATCGACCGCTTGCTGCAGGGAGAACCCCATGACCGGACGACGACGGACAGGCAAACGAGTGACGACCCAGCCCCCGGTTCAGGCCGCTGACCGCAGGGAGGCTCAGCGGGTCCCTGTTCAGCTCATGGTCCGCTTTTCAGCAACAGATAGCTTCCAACATATTGGCGATGGGGTAGCCCTTGACCTGTCCGAGAGCGGGTGCAAACTCTGCAGCACACAGGTGTTGCTCAGAGGAAGCTTCTGGGATCTCTACCTGACAATCCCTGAAACGTCCCGTCCGGTTCTCATCTCGGAGGTTCGGGTGGTCTGGGTCGCGGAACACGAATACGGAATCGAGTTTCTTCGCGTCACGGCTCGAGAGCGGACCCGGCTACGCCATTTCCTCTGGAAGCATATGAACCGCTCCACACTCAGAAGTGGGCCTCCCCTGTTTGCCCTTGTTGACCATTCAAGCCTACGACGGCCACATCTCAAATCGCTGCCTTAGGAGCTGTCCGAGTAATCGGTTTCGCAAAATCTCTACGTGCACACTTGGCGCAGGATCAACGATCACACTCCGGTGAGAGGTTCAAATATCCCTGGAAATGGCATATTTTTGAATACTCGGACAGGCTCCTAGCCCACATTGTTGACGAGCGATTCTGCTGCCATCGCCTGTCTGTGGCTCCCCTTGCCTTTCCGGCAGGCATAGGAGTCATGGAGAAAGATGGGTTCCCAGACCCCTTCCAGTGCCGTGACTCACACATGATGCACCACGCGGTCACATAAATCCTCCGCGAAGATTTCCTGAAACCTCGGCTGCTTGACGACGAAACAGAAAGAGCGAGAAGAATGGTCGGTGCTCCCTTCCAGCTCCTCAATGGAGCCTCACCGAGTTCTCCTCCAGTTTCACTTCAAACCAAAGAACGTGCTGGGTATGTGCCGCTTCTGCCGCCGATAGCGCAGATACTACGGTACAGATTCTCGAGCGAACACAGCGGGGCATTACGCTTACCACGGATACACCAGACCTGGTGGCTGTGGGTCTTCTTGGTGGTGTGCACGGTGCCATGGTTGACGTGCACGCTCCACGCGTTACTCGGATTTGTTCAGCGACAATTAGAACTGCGGGGTAACGACAACTAGAACTGTGGGGTCCGTCCTCCTAACCGCCGGTCCTGTACGCTCTCCGCTCTACCACGGGAGGGCGCATGGTCACAGACCGGCAAGTGAGGAGACTGATGAT
>JANYBU010000327.1 GCA_025360665.1 Nitrospira sp. | reverse complement strand
GTCACGAGTGAGGAGATCGATCCGCTGTCCGACCTGAAGAAGACTCTGCGTGAGCATTACGAGCGAAAGCGCAAGCACTATGGGATTGAACGACCGTCATTGTACGATCCGGATCTGAAGCGACTGTTTTCCGACGCCCCTGCCCATGCCGATAAAATGAGCGCCGCCACCTTCTTGAACCGCTTCCGAAAAGAGGTGCGCCGAAAAGTTGCAGCCTGGACCGGCGAATATCAATATACGATCGATCAGGTTCTGGAAGACATGATTCAGCGCTGCCGACAGCTCCACTTGCGACTGCCCCTCGCGGAAGAGCAGGCGAAGTTAGATTTCACGATTTTGCTGACCGTCCACACGATGAACTACTTGCGCAGTGGGCGGCATAAGGTGGCGGTATGAGACGGCTTCGAATCCTCGTCCTGATGCACGAAGATCTGGTGCCTCCGGATCCCCTCACCGGGCAGGACGTGATAGGAGCCGACTGGAAGACGGAATACGATGTAGTCTCCACGCTCCGCAAGCTCGGACATGACGTCAAGCCGCTGGGGGTCAAGAGCGATCTCGGGGTGCTTCGCTCGGCTATCGAAGACTGGAAGCCGCACATTGCCTTCAATCTGCTCGAAGAGTTCGATGGGGTGGCGGTGTACGACCAGAATGTCGTGTCGTATCTTGAGCTGCTCCATGTGCCCTATACCGGCTGTAACCCGCGTGGGTTGATGCTGGCGCGCGACAAAGTCCTCTCCAAGAAGCTGTTCTCATTCCATCGAATCCCGTTCCCGGATTTCATGGTGGTGCCGCAGGGGCGGACGCCCAAGCGGCCCAAGTGGTTGCCCTTTCCGCTCATTGTCAAATCGGTGACCGAAGAGGCGTCGCTCGGGATCTCGCAGGCGTCTATTGTCCAGGATGACGACAAACTCAAAGAGCGAGTCGCCTTCATCCACGCGAATGTAGGGACCGGCGCCCTCATTGAGCAGTACATTGAGGGACGCGAATTCTATGTCGGGGTGATGGGTAATGGGCATGTCCACGTCTTGCCGGTGTGGGAGTTGATCATGGACAAGCTTCCGGATGACGCCCGCCGGATTGCGACAGAACGAGTCAAATGGAGTCGCACGTATCAAGACAAGTATGGGATTCGGTCAGGCGAAGCCAGGAATCTTCCTGAAGGGAAAGCCGGGGAGATTCAACACCTCGCGAAGCGTGTCTATCGCGCACTCGGCCTGAGCGGTTATGCACGCATCGACGTGAGAATGGATGCGGAGGGGAACGTGTATGTGCTGGAAGCCAATCCGAATCCACAAATCGCGCACGACGAAGATTTTTCGGATTCGGCAGAGAAGGCCGGCTATCCCTATAAAGACCTGTTGCAAGAACTGCTGAACATCGGGCTTCGCTGGCAGCCGGCCAAAGCAGCGTAGCTGCTACCTCACCCCACATCCTCGGATACTTCATTCGCGTATCAGAGTGCCGCATCCTCGCAGGGCTCCGCCAGAGTGCCTGCGCCTATGTGACGTGGGCCGCCGCAAACTTTGTGGCAGGAGGTGGAGGGGGTGAATGAAGCGAGGGGGTTTCCCCAGGTCCTACTAGGGACCAAAGCGGAAACCGAACAGCATGGCAACGCTCATTGTATCATTCTCCGATAGCGACGGAGAAAGATTGATGTCGTGGAGATTGACGATCAACGTCGAAGTCAAGGCGAGATTGTGGGCAGCCTGGTACTCTAGTGAGAGACCAATAGGGATGTACCAGCTCGTGTCGTTGCGGTCGATGCGCCCAGGGCCGGTCCCTCGGTCTAGGTCTGCGTGGATCAATCCGATTCCCGTGAAGGGCACCAGGTTGATGCCATTATTGAGGCGGAAGTAATAGCGTGCTACCCCGGCGAAGGAGATCTGGAAGAGGTTGCCCATCGGACTGATCTGCATCATCGGTCCGACAGAGAAGTTTCGATCGAGATAGTAGTCACCACTGAATGCCAGGTTGAACACCGTACCATTGACCGTTCCGGATGTGAATCCCAGGCCGCTCCCGAATCCCCAGCGGTTTTCGTCCGCGTGAGCGTGAGGTGCACCCACGACGATGCCTGAGGCCAAGAGAGCCAACAGACCGGCGGCACAGGTCCATCGTGAAAATGTGGTGGCGAACTGTCGAATCATTTCGGCGACTCTAGCACAAGAGGCAGGCTTGGACAAGCAGCTTGAGCACGCTGGCGACAGTAGGGTATTCTCTGCCACCGTGGACAAGAGGGGAGTGAGGTATGTCTGTCAACTCGATGACACCGAGGCAAGCAGCGGTCGCCCTGGTCGCAGCGATGCCGACCGGCGTGTCTGTTCAGCAGCTGGAAGAATATGAGATCGAGGCGACGACGGAGCAGGCTCAGGCGATCACGCAAGAAGTGCTCTCGCTGAACCTGTTTTGGATCTTCGCAGCCATCGAGGCGCACATCCCTCAGAAGTATCAGTCCGCGCTGTCGGAACTCATCTTGGATGCGATGGAGGCAGGATGGGGAACGACCGTTCCCGTTGGTTCAGCCGTCTGGACCACCTACCTCAACGAATGGCAGGAACGTCGCCGTCGGTATCATCGCTTGGTTGAAGAAGGGATGAGTCCGCTTGCGGTGAGTGCGGAAGCCGCTGCGCTGATGGAGGAGAACCGATTGGTCAAAGAAGCAGAGCAGCGTAATCTCTTGACCCTGCTGATCGATTTCGTGCCAGTCGACACCTACGGGCGGTTACTGGAAGACGTCGGATAACCTCCTGACCTGCCGCGTTCCGTCAGAGGTAGCGGTGGTTGACGACCTTCCCTGTTCCGTCCAACTCATAGAGCAGCGGCGCCCCCGTTGGGATATTTAATTCCAACACTTGCTCTCGCGAGAGCTGCTCCAGCTCCATGATCAGAGCCCGTAAGCTGTTTCCATGCGCCGCGACGAGGATCGTGTTCCCTTTCAAGACATAGGGCTTGATGGTCTGTTCATAGTAGGGCAACACACGCTCGGCAGTATCTTTGAGACTTTCGCCGCCCGGCGGACGCACGTCATAGCTTCTCCGCCAGATCTTTACCTGTGCCGCGCCATATTTTTTCACGGTCTCGTCCTTGTTCAATCCCTGGAGCTCGCCGTACATCCGTTCATTGAGCGCCTTGTCCTTCTCGATCGGGATAGCCGTCTGGCCGATGATGTCGAGCACCAGCCGCAACGTCTCATTTGCGC